>NZ_JAQLOI010000003.1:1200000-1500000 GCF_028204155.1 Vibrio algarum
AAGCAAACATGGTCGCCATACTAGCGGATGTAGAATTAATACCGTCTATTTCTCTTTGTTTAGATTGTGAATACCAAATAGAGGTTGCAATACCTTGAGCAAATACAACGGCAATAAGCGTCAACCAGAGTGTTCTTGCAACTAAAGAACGTGGAGAAAAAATACGCTTCACTAATTAGTGCTCGTAGGTTACAGGGGCTGTAAATATATAACCATTGCCGCGCATGGTTTTAATATATTGGTGTTGCTTTCCGTTATCCCCCAGGCGAGAGCGAAGGCGGCTAAGTTGTACGTCAATACCTCGTTCAAAAGGAAGCGCTTCACGGCCGCGTGTAGCGCATGAGATAGTATCGCGATCTAATATTTCGTTTGGCCGAGAAAGGAACAACATCAGCAGAGCAAAATCACTGCCAGAGAGCTCGAACTGTTCGTTAGTCTCTTGATTAATTAATCCATGCGCCAAGGTATCCAAATGCCATACTCCAAAATTAATCGCTTTTGGTAGTTTGTCGCCATGAGCTTCCTCTTCAAAGTGACTCCGGCGAAGTACGGCTTTGATGCGTGCGATAAGCTGCCTTGGGTTAAATGGTTTTGCTATGTAATCATCCGCACCGATTTCTAAGCCGATAATTTGGTCAGTTTCATCAGACACGGCGGTAAGCATAATAATAGGAACGTTAGAATTTTTTCTAACTTGCTGGCACAAAGCAAAACCGTCATCACCGGGTAACATGACATCAAGAAGAATTAACGTCGGGTAGCCGTGTACTTGCAAATGAGCATGCATTGCTTCGCCATCTTCTGCTACAGAGACTTGATATCCGGATTTGGTTAGGTATTTATCGAGTAAATCGCGTATCTCATGATCATCATCAACCACCAAGATATGTGCCTGTTCCTTCATTTAATCGCCTTCACATTTTGTTGCTTTACAGAACATAATTTTAGCGGTCAATTGTTGATAAGGTGATGAATAACCGTTGAAAGTATGAGCTGAGTGACTTCTTTATTTAAAGAGTTTGATCTGGTTCATGTTGAGAATAGTTCTAATCTAGATTAATCGACAGTTGGCCTAAGAACATGTCCCAAGATAGGAGCGGAAACGTTCCTGTTCAAGCCTATTTTCTGCGTTTGTAGGGCGTTTTTTTCTTTAGGCGTTTGTTTATACTTTTTTCTACCAACAATTTTTGTTTTTCGGATACGGGCTGCTTGTTGACGATTTTATGTAGCATTTCAGAAAGAAATGTTTTTTCCCATAAAGAAAAGGAATCAAAATTAAGCAGAATAGCGTCATTCAATTTGGTGAAAAATTCATGGTCATTCATTTTAATCCTTTGATTGTGCCTAGTTTATTGTCTCAATAAAGTGCTTACCTACAAATGGTGAGGTCATTGCGGATAAAAGAGAGCTGTAATCTAACTGAAATTCAATTGTTTGTCCCACAATTAGTTGGTCTCCCAAAGTTTCAACAAGTAAGTGATCGCTGGTTGATGAAACGATAGTCACACCCATCGGTGGCGTTATCCCAGAAATACAAATATCTTGGCGGCCTATAGCGAGAATCGCCTGCGAGACTATTCCTCTATTCTTTGATGTCTGTTTCTCGCCAAAGGCATTTACAGTTTGCTTTCCCCAAGGCATAGAAGGCTTTTCTTTAGATTCAATCACTTCAGCAGTGAGCGTGATAACATCGCGAAATAACCCAGCAATATTTTCTTGGTATAATGGTTCACAGCCTAAATAAATGGCTTCCCCTAGCCGAAGATTGTTGATTCTTGAGTTAGCTGTGTTGCTAAAGGCCCAAGTAAGGGATGCTGAATTTCCCCTGAAATAATGTCCAATTCGATCTTGAATGCTGTTTCAATTTCATCAGCGAGATCGGACAGTACCTTCATATTAGAATCGTCAGGTGCTACGCCGTATCGGCAAGCCAAGTTTGCCCCTATACCTTTTAAGATAATGTTGGGCAAATCGAGAACTTGTTCTACAAAAGACATAAGATCGCTCGGCATCACCCCCTCTCGTAGGTCACCTAATTCCACCATCACAATAACGTTATGTAACACATCGGTTTGTTGAGCTACCTTAGAAAGTTTCCGTATTACCACTAGCTCTGAATTAAGGCTGATATCGCAATATTTTATGACCTCTGAAACCTGGCTTAACATTGGTGATCGGATCAACATCGTGGGTAGCGTAATACCCGCTAACCGCATTTTTTTATATTTTCGACCCTAGAGTCAGCCAACATTTCGGCCCCAGAACTGATCAACGCTTGAGCAATGGTAGGATGGCCTAAACAGACTTTTGTTACCGGTGTTACGGTTATATTTCTTAATCCAAGCTGATATATGAGCGCTTTTGCATTGTGAGAGATTTTTGCGCAGTCGATTTCTAATCGAGGATACTTCAAGCTTTTGATGTCATTTTGCTTTCCAAATAGGGAAACGCAGAGAAGACCATTTCTATAAGATGGGTAGTAGGTTGAGTTAGTGCATCAGTTGTAGGGATACCTAGTTTAGCTGCATGGCAATATATTGATGAATCTATTTCATTTACCGGTACACCTTCATGGTTGAGTGTTACGCCAATAACAGAGGTGTCAGAAAAGGTTTCAATGAGACGTATCTCTGAAGCAACGGTTGGCATTGGCATTCCTGTGAAGTCAATACGATTAATCCGTCCAGGTGAATGCTGTAATATCACGCCAGTTGGGCAGCTACCGCGAAGTATAAATGAACTTGTAGAAAATGCAGGGTGGCTTAATGCCCCTTGTCCTTCGATGATAATTAAGTCAGGTTTTTCTTTTTCATAAGCCTCTACGATGACAGACTCTAGTTCGCCAGCACAAAATTGTGAAGGCACGGCATCTAATGCTACACAGTATGCAGCACCTTGAATGATACCGGTTTGACCCGTTGCTATCATGACAACATTGAGACCTTTTTTACGTAGTGTGTTGGTCAATATTGTTGCGGTCGTGCGCTTGCCAAGCGCACAATCTGTACCCATGATGGCGATACGTGGGCATTTTACGCTGTGGATTTTCCCACTGAATGTCTTTAAATCTTCTTTTCGTTTAGGTTTTCGAATATCCAGTATTTTGACATTGTTGAGTTTGCTAGCTTCTACAAATGTTGGGTTATCGGTTAAAAATTCATGTAGTCCATTTACAATATTCATTTTTAATGACATCGCATTGAGAATGATAGATTTTTCCGAATTAGATAATGTTCCGCTAGAAGGTGCGATACCAAATATAAAATAGTCTGGACTTTGTTCGGATAATGCCATGGCTTGTTCAACGTTAGATACGATAGGTATATTATTTTTTTCTTCACCTAGTACTTCACCAGAATTTAATCCGGCCGTTTCGCTATCGATAACAGACAAAATGCGATATTTTTGTGAGTGTCTCACAAGCCCATTCGCAGTTTTTCCATCAATTTTTCCAAATTGACCTTCGCAATAAACAATGGCAGTAGGTATTGAATCTGATGATGTAGCTAGAGGAGAGAGTTCTGTTAGTACTGGTGCTAAATTTGACATAGTAACGCCTAATAATTTTAGGCTTAGAGGGCGACTATAGAGTGCCGAGATATAAAATCGGAAAAGTACAAGAGGTCCCTACTAAGCGGTAGGGAGAGCTGCACCCTAACACAGGTAGATTAATATTGTTGCAACTTGAACGAATTGTGACGATGCCAAATTTACTGTATGTCAAATTCGACTCGATATTGGTCTATTCTGTAAGCTATCAACTTAATAAGTGAGATTAGAATGAAAACAGAACAGGGTTATCATGCGGTATTGAAATTTTGGTTTGTAGAATGCACACCGGAAATGTGGTTCAAGAAAGATCTCAATTTCGATCAGACCCTTAAAAATCGATTTCTAAATTTGCATCAACAAGCGAGTCAAGGTGAGTTATTCCAATGGAGAATGACAGCACAGGGGCGTTTAGCTGAAATAATAATATTAGATCAGTTTTCAAGGAATATTTTTAGGGATACTCCCGCTGCATTTGCTAACGATGCCTTAGCATTGGTGTTAGCTCAAGAAGCGGTTGCTATTGGTGCTGATCATAAGCTAGATCAGAGAGAGAAAACGTTTATATATATGCCTTATATGCACAGTGAATCACAATTAATTCATGAAGAGGCGTTAAGGTTATTTACTCGTCTTGGCCAACAAGACAATTTGGACTTTGAGATTAAACATAAGGTCATTATTGATAGGTTTGGTCGCTACCCTCACCGAAATGACATTTTGGGAAGAGAATCGACGCAAGAAGAGCTAAACTTCTTAAAGGAGCCTAACTCTGGGTTTTAAATGACTTATAGATGAAATAATTAGTACTGGGATTAATAGCGGATAGTGCCCTTAATTGGATGAACAAGCATCAAGTATTAACCCCGAGTAGCGATGTAAAAACAGACCAAACTAATGTTTGAAGGTGTTAACTTCGTTTGTGCTAGTTGCAGTAAGGTCACCTGCAGGGTTAATGATATGAGGGAGTATTTTTGGTAAATTAAGCTCAATATCTTTATCTGCTATCGGACCTATTACGTCATTGTACCAACCGGCTAAGCCTAGTACTGCGTAACCTATTGCATCATCGCTCTCTCGATGTTCAAGGATAATCTGTAAAAACCTCAAAACCGCTTTATCATTAGATTTTGCTTGTTTTAAGGTTGTTTGAAAGATATCGGTAGCTTCAGCGACTAACCCTTCGTATTCGGTTTCTATAGCGACTTTAAAAGAGCCACTATCAACGGAAATTCTCATATTACTTCAACCTGTTATTCTGATGATGCTGAATACTAGCGAAAAAAGGTCATATTGTCGCTGATCCTGTTCATAGTGAACGGTAGCGAGCACTATTTAGAATATGAACGACGATTCAGCAAGATAACTCACTATAAACGCATGGTTACTATATACTGGCTGTTTTAAGGAAATTTACACAATGGAAATGATCATCGTTTCGTCAGAACAACAAAGACGTATCATCATGCTGTTTAGCCGAACGTTGGCGAAATCATCGGACAAAGTATTATTACAAAACTTAGATTCATACCAAGTTAACTCTTCTGTGTACCCTGCCTTCAAAGCCGCAAAGGACCTCCGTGTTGAACGTATCCGTATACCTGTCGGAGATGATAGGACAGGTTCACTAGATGGTGGCGACTTCTTGTATCGATATCTGTCTAAAGGGTATATGTGTTTAGGTGATTTTGTCGGTGAGCCAAAGCCAGACTTATCGCCCTATGGCGTAAGATCCGTTCGAAAACAACCTAAGATTGGTTTTGGGCTGTAATAAATTTTAATGGCGCATAATGCTGTCTTATTATTTGATGGCGTTGCTGATGAACATATTTACCTGTGGTGTTTGGCGGATAAAATATCGGAATCAGAGAGTGAAATATCGATATAAAAACGAGATAATTATTTTAATATAGATTTCAATAGAGATTGAAATAGGGCCGAGTAATACTCGGCCCTATTAAATAGTATTATATTTTCTGTTACTTATTAAAATCAGAAATGATAAGAAATACTAGCCGTTAGAAGCCATTGGTAGTCATTCTCCATAATAGGAGATTTAGACATTTCGTCTCCAAGTCCCACGTAAGCGGCACTGTGGTTAAAGTTTAAATTTTCACCTAATTCAGCGATAAGCTTATAACCTGCGGTATAAACAAATTCTCCTTCAGGTTTATAAGCAGTTCTTTTACCTTTAGCTTCAGATTTTTTCACACCGTAGTAATAATCTACGTAGTCATCACTGTAATAAGTGACACCAGCAAAAGGAACAAGGTCAATAGCGCCAAAATCGAAAATATGTGCGTATTTTAGCCCAGTGTTATAACCACCTGAAGCTCCAGTTACGTCATGTTGGAAGAATAGGGAGAATATTCCGTCACCAAAATTTATGTCACCATTCAAACCAAGATCTGCACCGACCCTACGTTGAGACATGCCAGCAAGCACTTTTGCGTCGCTAGATTCATAGGGAGATCCAGAGATCGCAGCATAAATGTTAGCATTAAAAATACCGGTATCATCCATGAAGAATCGATAATTTAGTCCACTAAGATCAATATTGAAATTATCGCCTCGATATCCACCGTTATATAGGATAGACGTTGAATCTTTTTGTTCCTTATAATAGTCACTTGAAGTTAACGCGCCTAGTTCAACAAAAAAATCGCCTTTGTTGGAATAAATATTACCATTCATTAAGTAGGTTTCTGCAAGGCTTATTTGAGATGTGAATAGCATTGATAGAGCCAAAATATGTGGAGTCTTCATGTTTACCTTCTTGTTGGAAATTAATTTAGTTGTGTAAAATTAATCGCTAATGCGGCAAGAATTGTAATGTGGTGTTGAAAAAATAGAATAGCAAATCAGGTTATTCTCTGATTGGTGATGCTAATTAAATTACTGTTTACGGCACGAAACATGATAGCGGATCGAAGAGGTTTATTCGGTAGTTGTTCTAATATGGAAGGGTAGAATGTTAGCGCAAGACTTTAACTGAAAATATTATCGAGCACATAAGTACTCGATTGGTATGATTGTCTGTGAAATCTTTGCGGTATGAAAGTTCACTAGCAGCATGAAACTATTTATTTCTAGCTGTATTTTTAACTGTGCTTTTTAAATTGTGCATAAACGATTTAAAGTGGGGCATAAAATCGACAAACAGTGGATGCCTGTGATTTTTCATCATCACGGGGCCTAATAGACGTAACGCGACACTTACTCTTGTTGCAAGTGACTCCTCTAGACCACTACCTTCTTTTATAATGTCTACAACCTTGAATAAATCTTCTCTGTCTTGAAACTCAAATTGCAATGACTTTGCTTCGACTTGGTTTATCTATTTGATTGCTTTGTATAAGGTTTGGTGTTCTGAACAGACTTTAAAATCCATTTAATACAATATCAACGTACTTCAGCGGATTAATCTGACTATCAATGAACCAGGAGCTCTTACGGACTCGACATTATGGCTTATAACGGTTGCACATATTGGTGCTTTATAAGTTTCTACTTCATCACCAAAGCTGTTGTATTGTGTCGCTAAGACTTGGCCTTCTGTCACCGTATCCATCAGTTCAACATGACAAATGACGAATCCCCCCTGTTTAGCACGTACACTGATAACGTCGTTACCCTCAATACACCGCGTTTCTTTGGTGTCGAGACTACCTTGTATGATCTTATAAAACTTAAGAATATTTAATATGCCATGGGTCGCACGACCTACCATCTCAAGATCAGTGTACCGACCAATTCCAACTTCTATGGTAATAGAAGGAATACCAGCTCGATTGTAGACTGTTTCAAGAATACCCGGATCGCCAGGGTCATTTAGAATGACATCTGGGTTGATAAGTCGAGCCATACGAATGGAGTCTTCTAGTCGATAGTCTGCAAAGGCGTAAAGTGGGTAGGCGGAGCCGCTTGTTTGAGAATGGAGATCAATAGCTAAATCTGCATTGGGTTTAAGTAGATTTTCCCACAGGCTGTGAGCGTAGCGACTTGCATCATCTCCGGTGGGGCTACCGGGAAATACGCGGTTTAAATTGGCAGACGAACTATCTGGAGCTGCAGAGTGGAAATCACGACTATGGCGAGCAATGCCTGATAGGTTGACCGTTGGTACAATGGTCACCGTACCGAATACATCCAACCCTACTAAAGTCCTTGCTAACTGCTGTGCGGTTAAGATGCCATTTTGCTCATCACCATGAACACCTGCCGTGATCATGATGCGTTTCCCTGGTTTTTTCCCTTTAAATACCCTAACAGCTAGAGTTTGTGGGTGGCCAATCGCATCGGTAGCCACTGCAAACCAAAATTTATGCTCACCAGCAGATAGGGCATCAACGTTTAGAGCTTGAATTGTTGGGTACATCGGGATAATACATTCGTTTAATGAACTGGCCATTTACCTTCCCATCGCCAAAATATGCAGGAATCCATGTTAACCCAGTGAGTATACACTTACCTTATTAATCTTATATTTGAGAGTAATATCGACACAAAGTTAGTTTTCAGAACATGCTAAAATTGTTCAGTTTGATTGGATATCGAGTGACGTTCTAGAATCTAGTGCACTATATTTCGCTTTATACATTTCAGCTTCTGTATCGCGTAACACATTTTCTAATGGCATATGGTGTTTTCTTCGCCATGAAATACCAACAGCGGAACTGACAATTAAGCTGAGATCATTTTGTGAATCTATATAAGAAAAGCTTTCGAAATTAGAGATAGAATTAAATAAGCATTCTCTTTTTTCACTTAATTTTTCGTTACAGATTAATATAAACTCATCGCCTCCGATACGATAGGCATTGCCTTTCCAATTCGTATTAATTTTTTCCGCTAATAGTTCTAATACTTTGTCTCCAACTTCATGCCCATATGTGTCGTTAATCGACTTAAACTTATTCACGTCTAAATAGATAACGGTATGTTGAGCAGATATCCCTCGCGAGTATTTTCGATACAACGCCCGACGATTTTTTAATTTTGTTAAGTTGTCAGTTATTGATTGAACATGGAGATAGTAAGCGATAGCAACAACCAGAGCGAGAAGGAAAAACAAAAGCCATAATCGGTAACTATTAAATTCTTTTTCACTAAGTAAGTTTGCACGCCAATCGGGAACAACGTTATATTTATTTATAATTTGAGGTAAATTGAGCATTTGGATTGCTCGAGAAAAGAGAGGTGACAGTTGCTGTCCCATTTCATTTTTAGCGAATGCAACCGCTACTTTAGATGAGTAGAAGCTCCCTATTAACGTGTCTTCTTCAAAGGGAAGTACCATCTCTGATTTAAGTAACAAGTGGTTGTAATTAGTTCGACTTAACACAATGTAGTCGACTTCATTGTTTAGTAAAGCCTGAACCTGGCTCTCTTGGTTGCTATACTTATACAATGCTTTATTTGGCAGCATGCGGCTTAATAAACTATCGTAAAAATCTTCTTTTATTACTCCAATTCGTTCTGTAATCAGTTCTGAAATATTACTATAAACATTATTCTTATAGCCTTGCCTCTTTATTAGAAGCACCTCTGGAGAGTAGTATGGTTCGCTAAAATACATATAATTTTTTCGACTTTGAGCAATAATAGCTGCCGATATGATATCAATATCCTTACGCAGTAAATCAGAATACATGCTTTCCCATGTTTCGTCTGCTGTACTGATAATTTCACACTTTATACCCAAGATCCCACAAGCTTGATATACCACATCGACACTAATACCTTCGATAGTGCCGTTTTCATGATAGACAGTATACTCATCTAGATTTTCTGATTTAACGGTGTAAGTTTTTTGTAGATCTAGTTTGCTTTGACTGACTGCTGCGCGCAGAGATTGTTGGCGAATAGTAAATTGATACTTTTTTATGGCTTCGCTCAGCTCTCGTTGTACGGTTTCACTGTTTGTATGTTCTTGAATTTTTCTGAGTAATTCAGTGTGTTTTCCGGTGGGAGCGACGATGGACACGGGTTTTATAGGGATTTGATCATTCAAAATTTCTGCTTCAAAGCCTTTCATGAGCATAGGTTTTAGTTGATTAATTGCATCAACAACACCTCCAACAGCGTTAGTCTTTAAAAGGTCAACAGCGGCATCGTGTCCCAGATAAGAAATTTGCTTAATCTCAGGGTAGTATTCACGAATTAAATCACCATAAATGGTGCCTTCTGGGACGCCTACGACTTTAATTTTATTTAGGTGAGTGCCTTTCTTACTAAAGAGATAGGTGTATTCAATATTTGTCGGATGTGATATTTCAAAACGAATTGACCTCTCTTCCGTAAAGGTAACATTTGCAGCAAAGTCGGCTTTACCAGCTTCAATAGCTTTCAATATGGCATCGAAACTAGGGTAGGTAATGTATTTTAAATTGAGATCCAAATGATCTGCTGCTGAATCAAATAATATACGCGTCGTGATGTCATCAGCTTCAATTGCCACGTTATAAGTTCGAGACAAGGAGTCGTAATTAGCATGGGCAGTATTGTTAATGACTACCAGCCATAAAAAACTTATTGTAAGGAAAGCCGCTCTTATCATGACGTTATGAATAATTATAGTTTTGAATCTATTTAATAATACTACACTTAATTACTAGCCAAATATAGACTCATTGCTCAAATAGTATTCATAGATAAGGTTTTTACTTATTTCATATACATGTGATTTTTTTATTGGAATGGGTAAGGATTGTTGATGAAATTGTTCTTCATGGAATGAGGTTTATTGTAAAAATAGAATTGAACTTTGAAGCGTACAGCCTTATTTGAATGGTCTTTATCTATGACAGTATTCACCCCAATTAATCAAAGATTAGTTAGCTGTCTGTAGTGTCGGTTGAGGAAATACCTTGAAAAATAAGCTACGTGCTATTGGTCCCACCACAAAAAACTGTAGTGGTAAGGCAAATATTAAATTTAGTGCGAACGAATGAGCATAAGCATTCAATAGTGAACCCTCATAACCTTGAACAAAGGTGGCAACTAACGACATCGCAGTGCACATAAAAAGAACCATTAGAGTTGAGATGAGCATGATTTTTTTTATGAAAGGTGTTTTATCGGTAGTTATATTGGCGACTAGTTTTTTTACTATTGGTGCCACAGCAAACCAATCAATTATGAATGCAACTATAAAAATAGTTAAAAATTGCAGCGAAATTAGGGAACCAAAAACACCTATCTTGTTCGTTGTATGCAGAAAACCATTATACAAGGTCATTCCTAATACCATTAAAAAGCAAATGACTAGCGAGAAGATAAAGTTCTCAAATCTGTTCTTACCCATATATTCCTCATAAACTGATTGTCAACTTAGTTGACGAACATTATAGTTGTGAGAATGACTTTGTCAACTAAATTGACGGTATTGTTTCTATTGCTATACTCCCTACTCAGTTGTATCGACAGACAGGATAAGATATGAGTCAGGCTAAGTTTATAGAAACACTAGGTGTTGTTGACCTTATTAGTGAAAAACATAAACAACTCAGGCAAATTACGATGGAGAGAATAGGTCAACGTTTTGAGGTGAGATTTTCTGAAATGGATATCTATTTGATCAGCCTGAATCAAGATAACCCGATGAGTTTGAGTGAATCTGCTCGATTTATGAATATCAGCCGCCAAGCGGTTCACAAACATGCAAAACATTTAACAGCGCTTGGTTTTATACAGCTCGTTACTTCGGAAGCAAACCGTAGGGACAAAGTCATCAAACTTACGCAGGCTGGTCAGGAACTAAGCATAAAAATCAATGATATAAAATCTGAATTAGAAGCGGAATTAGACGCTGAATTGGGTAGCGAAAATTACGATCAAATTAGAACGTTGTTCAGAGGGCATTGGAAGTTGAGGACATAATTTTTATGGGATCTAGCAATCTTTGAACAGTCTAACATTGTATGATGGGCACTTAGGTTTACTTCAGCTGTGTAAAGGTTGTTACCAAAAATTTGAAGAGGTGAGTTACGTGATACACTTTGTATAGCTTTTGGTGATGAGTGTCTTTGCTCTTATTTTTAAAGTTCTATTGTTGTGACTCGGTTATCAAGGTACGTATTATGAAAAGAAGAAGATGGATAGATGAATCTGAGTATGATGAAACTATTTTCAATAGAAGTTATTTAGTTACTTTTGGTGCTTTTATGCTACTCGTAATGCTGTTAGTTGTAGCGAGTGCTGGTGTAAACGATTTTGCATCTATGGTATTCCCCTTAATTTTTGCGTCTATAGGTGCTGTTTTTATCTATATTGGGTTCTTTTCGACGTCTAAAACGGTTAAGGAGTGGGCTGATACTTCTTCAAAACACGAGATATTCGTTCTGCTCATGATTATTGCCACGCCCACTTACTGGGTTTGGATGAAATTGGGCAAAGCTCACAAGAGAGCATAATCTGAGTATACAAAAATTGGTTTGATCTTATGCTTCCGTATTCCCTTAGGTGAGCGGTCATAACGTATATTTTCTATTATATAAATATGACGTTTATTCTGTGTACCTTCCTGATTTTTTAAACACTGTGTATTGAAACTATGAAAACATTGATTATTCTGGCTCACCCAAGTGCAACGTCATTCAACGCTCAGTGGGCTCATGCTTCTGCTGAGGCATGTTCCGGTGAGGTATTGTGGTCTGATCTTTATGCTATGGGTTTTGACCCTATCGAATGTGCTGCGCATTATGGTAGATCAAGTGACAGTTTCGACCCTTTAAAATCTCAATTCGAAGCCGCTGAAAGTAACGCCTTACCAAATGATGTAACTAATGAAATAAATAAACTTCGAGAAGCTGATCGCGTAATTTTTCACTTTCCTCTCTGGTGGTTTGGTCCCCCTGCCATTTTAAAAGGATGGACTGAACGCTGTTTAGCTCATGGTGAAATGCACAGAAGCGATGCTCGTTTTGACTCTGGCCTTTGCAAAGGTAAAGAGGTGTTATTTTGTGTCACGACAGGGGCCTCTGCGATAGAGAGTGGGCCAGCGGGAAAAGAAGGTGATACCAATATGCACCTTTGGGCGCTAGCCTACACTCTACGATACTGCGGATTTACTATAAAACAGCCACTTTTGCTTCATGGTATCCACGGCTATTTTGAAGGAGATTCAGAAAAGAAACTGGAACAGCGCTGTAAAGCGATGTTAGCAGGGCAAAAACAAGCGATAGATGGATGGAGTGAAATACCTAATGTCAGGTTTAATGCTGACACTGATTTTGATGAAGAAGGGCAATTGAAACTAAACTCACCAAGTTATACACCTTTTATTAGGCATACTATAGCTGCAAAGGATTTGAGTTAGTACTTTCTTTTGTACCCACTAAGCAGTGTATCCCTTGGTCATTAAAATATTCTGCAATGCTGCTCACTCGATTTTGAAATTCAATTCTATCAAAGTTGAGGCCGTTCATTTTATAAGGAAGTCCCAGTGATTCGTATTTCTCTTCACCGAGGCGCATAAAGCTCAGGAGTTGCAATGTTCGCACCCTTCCGAGCATGTCATCTACTATAAAATTTGCTGTTGCTTCGATGTTCTCGTCACCATCATTTACCGTTGGAATGACAGGAATTCGTAAAATAATTTCTTTATCGGTTTTTGATAGTCGTTTTAGGTTATCTAAGATTTTTTGGTTATCTACTCCTGTGTGCTTTTTGTGTAAATTGCTATCCATAAGCTTTATATCTGCAATAAAAAGATCTGTGTAAGGAAGTAGTTTGTCTATTTTGTTCCAGTTGGAATAGAGGCTCGATTCAAGGCAGGTATGAATGCCTTCTCGTTGACAGGCTTTAAAAAGCGCCAAAACAAAATCACTCTGTAGTAAAGGTTCACCTCCAGATACGGTGATGCCTCCTCCTGAACGTTCATAAAAGCCTTTGTCCTTAATAATGACGTTCATGCACTCATCCACAGACATGGATTTACCCCATTGCTTGATAGCTTCAGAAGGGCATTCATCTGCACAACCAAGGCAGTTAGTACATTTATTACGGTCTATTTCTTCAAGTTTTAAACCAGAGAAAATCAACATATTTGGTTCGTGACAAACTTCTAGACAAGATCCGCAGTTTTGACTGGAGATACATTTGTTCTGGTAGACACCCACTTCAGTATGTTTATTAAAGCTTTCAGGATTTCCGCACCATTCGCACCTTAGCGGGCACCCTTTTAAAAAAACTCAGTACGAATGCCTGGACCATCATGCAAGGTGAATCTCTGTACGTTAAGCACCGTTCCTAGGTTTGACAATGTTAACCTCAATAATTTGATTTATGAGTGGACAGCTTAGTGTCCACTTTGCTATGTAACATATTGTTATTAATGGTTTATTAATTAAAACCTAAGCTCAGTTCGATGAATTAAGTCGTCTTGTAATGGTTTGCCAAGTTCAACAAAATAAGCGCTGTATCCAGCGACGCGCACAAGCATGTCTGCATACATTTCAGGGTTTTTCTGAGCCGCTCTCATTTTTTCAGAACTCATGATATTGAATTGAACGTGCATACCTTGCTTGGCTACGTATTCATCAATAAAACTCACTAAGATATCTCGACCTTCTACACCTGACACCGCATCTTCTGGGAATCTAAGGTTTAACAATGTTCCGTTAGTCGCGAGACTGTGATCGACTTTTGTGACGGAATTAACGATGGCTGTTGGCCCATGAATATCGTGTGAACCTCCGGCGGTATGAACCGGGCCCATGTTGTCAGAAATGGGCTCTTCATTCTTACGACCATCTAAGGTTGCGTTTGTGTATAACCCCATACCAACGTTTGCGTTTACTGTATAAACACCTGGGCTAAATTTACCGCCTCGAGGGTTTTTACGACCTTTAATATGACGACAATAACACTCAAACATAAAGGTAAATAGTTCATCTGCCTCGTCGATATCGTTACCGAAATGAGGGATTTTCGAGCTATTTACTAGGGCATAAAGCTTTTCATGCCCATCCCAGTTGTCTTTTACGGCATCTAGTAATTCCTTACCAGTATACTTTTTATCTTTGAATACGAGTTTCTTAATGGTAGACAGTGAATCTGCACAAGTTGCAATTCCTGCGGCTTGAGGAGCGGTTCCGTTGTATTTTACGCCGCCATTTGTCATGTCCTTACCCGATTCAATACAGCCGTCAAAAAAGGCTGAGATATAAGGAGTAGGCTTAATCATGCGGTGGATTTTATCTGTAACATTCAAACAGCTACATAATTGATCGCACCAGTAAGCAAATTGCTTGTCGACGCTTTCTAACACTTCTTCAAAGGTTTTATACGTTTCTAAACTACCAGTATCGGGGCCTAGCTGTTTTCCCGCATTAGGTCCAGCTAAGATGCGCCCACCATTAATGACCATTTCCATCATTTTGGCGGTATTGACATAACCGGCGTCTAACCAACCATGTTCTTTGCCGGGAACAGTTGGCTCTACGCACCCGACAACGGCATAATCTCTTGCTTCTTCTAACGTGACGCCTTTACTTAACATTGCTTTAATAGCAGGTCCGTCATTAAAGAGTTTTGGATGGCCGTATCCGGCTCTAATACACTCGATTGTTTTTATTTTTAATTCATAGGGTGTATTTTCATGTAGACGTAAACATACCCATGGGTTCATCATTCGAGTATGTACAGACGCCTCTAGTATCAGCATGGTCAAATCATTGGTCGCATCCTGACCATTTGTGTCTATCCCGCCAATCGTTAAGCTTTCACCACCAAAACCGCGACCATTGCGCACTTTGACGGTGCCTTTGTCTTTCAGTTTTGTTGGGTTATTCATTTTCACATACAACACTTCAATAACTTCAAGAATAAACGCTTTTGTTACGTTTTGTTGTTTCATGTCTTTTTCATAGAAAGGGTATAGCCATTGGTCCATGCGCCCATACGAAATTGAGTGACCGTTACCTTCGATCTGAGTAAGTGTCACTGCAAAATTAAATAGCTGAGCGGCTTGCCAAAAGGTTTGAGGTGCGCCACCGGCTATTTGATAGCAGTTTGTCGACATTTCTTGCAGTTCTTGCTTTCTTTTACTTTCAATCTCGTTTTTAGCCATATCTTCAGCCAGCTTTGCATAACGAGCGATGTATTTTTTAGCGGCTTTCAAAGAGATAATGGTGGACTTGTAATAATCTCTTTTTTCACAGAAATCGGGATCTTGCTTAGATAGCTTGGCAAAGGCTGCTTTTGTTTGTTCTAAAACACCATCGTAGCCAAGGGTCATTAATTTTTTGAAATCCATTGCGAAATGACCAATTCCAGCAAAATGGTAGTTGTTTGTTTGGAATACTTTTTCACCCATATGAGACCCTTTCTTTTGGTCGTCATCTAGATGGGCTGTGATAATTTCGTTTGCACTTTTCCCTTTCCAGTACTCACAAAGCTCAAGAATTTCTGCTCTGTCTTCATCATTGCGGATATAGAACTGATCGTTTGAACGCTCTTCAAAAGGGGAGTTTAGTATTTCATCAATAATCCAATCGACAGAAAATTCTGGATAGATAGGTGAAGCTTTGGCGGGGGCAGCAATTTCACCTAAGATTAAGTCTTCGTCGTATATATGTATCGTGGAATTGAGAAGAATATTTTCAAAAGCGTATGCACATTGGAGGATACGTGGAGTCGTTTCATGAGCCTTATAAGCTTGCGTGACAAGTCTTAGCCTTTCTACGTCAATTTCATAAGGCCTATCAAGGAAGGTTTGTCGTAATTTATTGACTCTTGGGTAGGGTGACCAGTCTGCATGACCAACCTCATACCCCAGTCCATAAACTTTATCGAAGTCTTCTGCACCTCGAGCGAGCGTATGCTTGTTTGCTTTCATTTCAAGCAAGCTCTGCTTATCCATCTGGAAGTTATCCATTGTTTACCTCATAAATTTTAAAACTGAATTTTTTGTCAAATCGATGGAGTTTTATATAAATGATCGGAATCATTACGGCCCCAGAATGAATGGGTTCATTATACGACACACTTCACCTTCATCTGAGATAAATGTCACAAATCGAAACTAAATTGACAAAAAACAACACAATGTGACAGAGTTAATGGTTATTATATTTCTTAAGCTTATAGTGTCGGTAAAATTACATCGTTCAATAGCTGGACACTTAACGTCAACGTTGCAGAGAAAACCATTCATCGTTTTTCAGTGAAATAAACACTCGCGAATTTAAACCATAGGGCGAAGTATCGCTCTTTTTAGGAAGGAACATGGACACCACTATTATATTAGTTTCGATGATCATTGCATTGGCCGGATTCACCCAAGGCCTGACCGGTTTTGGCTCTGCATTAGTGTCGGTACCGCTACTTTCTCTTATCGTAGGTGCTCAAACAGCTGTACCAATTGCTGGTATTTTTGGCTGGTTAGTGACGTTACCTATCGTTTGGAAAATGCGCCCCTCTATCCAACATAGAACGGGATTGATATTATTTGTAGGCTCGATACCGGCCTCATTTGTGGGTGCTAAACTGCTCGCTAGTTTGCCGTCGCAATACATCCTACTGACCATGGGGGCAGTATTAATAGTCTCTAGTGTGCACTCATTGAGATCAACTAAACCGTTATTTAAGAAAACCTCAATACCAGTGACTCTAGGTGCCGGTTTTACCTCTGGGATGTTAGGCGCAAGTGTCGGTGAATCCGGACCTCCGGTGATTGCCTACACTTCGATGCAACCGTGGTCTGCAGATCAAATTAAATCAACTTTGGCGTTCTTTTTCATGTTGCAGATGATTGGTGCAAACATTAGTTTTTGGAATGAAGGGCTGATTACTGATGAAGTTCTGTCTCATGTGATTTCAGCTTTGCCAGCCTTTGCTGTTGGTTTAGCAGGGGGCATGGTTGGTTATCACTTCTTGCAAAAATATAAAATTAACTACCACCATATTGTGCATTGTTTCCTACTTTTCATGGGTTGTGCATTAGTGTTTAAAAATGTCCATTTTTGATTGGTTTTGTCACGAATGATACTTCGTGGTTAAGAGTTAATGAATACTGAAGGCTCCCTAGGGAGCCTCGTTTGTAATTATATTTAACTGCCTACCTGCTATGTGAGTTGTAAAGCGTATCGAATTAAAGTTACGGGGCTGGCCACTATATTATTTAAAACCAAATAAGGTTTTTACAAAAATACTTTACTTTAAATTAGTAGTATCTAATATACCTGTTAACCAATAATTAAAAGTTAGGTTTTAACATGTCGTGGATAGACAACTTACAATGGTCAATAGTGCTTATTTTAGGTGGCTTACTGTTACTAGCACCGTTTACTCCCGAACCACACCTCGTCGAGAAGCTCCATATGCTTTCACAGGGGGAGCTTGTAAAGCCACAGGATATATTTGACTTGTTGATGCACGGTTCTCCTGCACTCGTAATCGGGATTAAAGCATTCAGGCAATTTGTTTTGAAAGTTGAAAAGAATTAGACATCGCTTTCACAAAGACTCGTCGTGAACTTCAAGGAATCAAGGCTCGCATCACTGTTATAAATCAATAAAAGACGGTACGCTTGCCTACTCACTAATCCATACTAATCTACTTATTATGGTCTAGCACTTTGTATCGATACTAAAATTACAGCTGTTGGCTATCAATTCTCGTCATTAATTTTCTGTATCTGGCCACTTGTCTGCATTTGTTTTAACGATTCTGTGATTTTTGGAATAACGTTAATATTTCGCTTGTGTAAGTAGTGATAGAGAGCAAAGGAATGCGCTGGAGGCTCAAGCCGTATGATGTTTTCGTTCAGATTTAGTTTGCGGATTAGCGGTTCGCCCTGATTACTCATAATGATAACATCATTCCTGTTTGCATTGAGTTGTTTGAGAAGGTGTTCGTAGTGAGATGATGGTTGCACTTTTATATGGTGCACAATAGCCGCTCTCTCGACAAAATAGGTACCACGAATATAGCCAAGCGTCAGATTGCCCGGAAAATTTTCCCATCCTGTAACATCAAACTCACCTCCTTTTTTTACATAGAAATACATGTTTTCTTCCCGAACGGGCACATCTACACGGACAAGATTCGAGAAATTGGATTCAAGCCCTATGATTCTATAGGCTTCACCATCTGCTTTACCTGAGTTGGCATTAAATAGACTTCTCTTTCCTGGTGCTTGTCGTATTTGAATTTCAATACCAATTTGTTGATAAGCTTGACGTAGTATCATAGAAACGGGTTCAGTGGCTCCAGTTTTGGCCATAGTGGAAATAACGAGGATATCTTGAGCGTAGAGTGACGTACCGCGTAGTAGGAAAAAGGAAAAAAGTAGAATTTTTAAACTGTAGCGACGCATTACCGATCCAAATGTTACAAAGAACCAAATAGAAGTACATATACATAGAGTGTAGCCTATGTCTTTTGAATTGGTTTTTCCTTTTTAACGAGAGATGTGGGTCTATCCGTGGCTATTTTTTAGCATTAAAAATTTAACCTAGAATAATGCCACATTTATAAATATTCAGTTTCTTGAAAGATGATTATGGTCAGTAAACAGTGGGGGTATCTTTTGGGATGTAGGTAACCTTTTTGCAAAATCGTCTCAAACCGATCTGCAGAAACAGCCTCGGAAAATAGGTATCCCTGTGCGTAATTATAGCAAGCCAGGCAGTATTGATCTGACAAATGATTGTACTGATCTAAATTTTATGAGAAATGATATTTATCAAGCAATAGGCTGTGTTCGCCTATTCTGGTGCTTGCTTGATATTTCTGCCAGAAATGGATTACTTGGCCAACTGATGATTCGGGAGAGAGTTGAAACTTATAATACGTTAACTATGATACTCGTCACATCGTTGTTTCATTGATGAAAAAGAATTTCCTTTGTATGATTTGGCAAAAAGCACTTTAAAATGAGATCATATACTTCGATTCTTTACTGGTTGAATTTTTATGCCGAATGCGATTTTCTCCATCAAGCAGCGTCTATTCCTACTTTTATCCGTATCTTTATCAGTCCTTTTCATAAGTCAGCTAGTTTATTATTTTTCAGTGACTCAAAGTCACTATATTATCGTTTCGATTATTCTTTGTGCTATTACAATCGTCATGTCCTTCATTTGGTTTAGTTTAACTTTGGAAGCTCAATTTAAGCAGGTGAATCAGCAATTAGTTGCGATGATTCAAGGGGATTTTTCTAAATGTAGCTATCTAGTCGGTAAGGGAGAATTTGCGAAAATTGTTCAAAATATAGAGTTACTCGGAGGTACTGTTCAGAGTATCTTGTCCGATTCATATTCATTATTAGAACAAGCGAAAAATGATGGTGAGACGCTTCAAACACTTGGACAAAGTTGTAGTGTACAAATTCAGTCTCAACAAGAGCAAATGGAGCTATTAGCCTCCGCGATGACCCAGATGTCAGCAACCATAGTACAGATTGCATCAAATGCGGAAGTGGCAGCTAATAAGACTCAAAACGTAAGTAAAAGCGCTCAGAACGGCAGTCTCATTATGGAGAAAATGGCGGAGGGAACAAAAGGCGACGCTAAGCATATCCATTCTTCTAGCCAACATGTTGAACAGCTCAACACCGGTGTTGTAAAGATTAATGAGATGACGAATATTATCGAAGAGATTTCAGAACAAACTAATTTGTTAGCACTAAATGCGGCAATCGAAGCGGCAAGAGCAGGAGAACATGGGAGAGGTTTTTCTGTGGTGGCAGATGAAGTACGCAGCCTTGCTAGTCGCACGCAAGACTCCACTCATCGTATTCAAGCGACAATACAAACCCTAAATACAAATGCTAAAAATTCTCAAAATGCGATGCGTATAATTGGTAGCAATGTTGAGCATGCTGTTAGTGCCATTAATGGCCAAGAAATTGAAATAAAGACCATCTACTCAGACATCGTTGAAGCTAGTGATATGGTCATTCAGATCGCCACAGCAGCAGAGCAACAGACGAGTGTATCTGAAGAAATCAATGTTAATGTAGTTACGATTAACAAAACATTAACTGATATTGATAGCACCATACAGAAACTCACCGAGCAGAGCACAAAGCAATTAAATGGTGTTTTGCAGTTAGGGGCTCGTTTAGCAAAGTTTCAGTAATTAGTATTATAAAAATTATTTTCGTTTGTTTGAGCAAACCGTATGTAATCAAATACTCTAACAAGCAAGTTGATTCTAATTTGTTTACACTAGGTACTTAACCGCTGCCAGTAGAGCAATACTATTGATTACAGATAAGACACTTTCTTTCGCTACCGCAAATCTATTCAACTTCATCGAACCGCCAGGGGCGTTCTATGATTTTGAGAATATCTATGAACTTGAAGCTTGGCGAGCAAAGTGCCGATGGACTCAAGATCAACTTAAGATACTCGATGCTGATATTGTCGGTGTTCAAGAAGTGTTTAGTATTGAAGCTGCACGGACTCTTGTTGAAGAAATAGGTTACCCATACTTCGCAACCATCGATACACCACATATCGAACAAGACTATATTTACTCTCAACCTGTTGTTGCCGTGGCGTCGAGATATCCGATAATTCGTGTAGAAGCCGTGACACCGATAAAAACGATAGAGGAAAGCTACCGAACTCAGTTACCTGAGTTTAGTCGAAAACCTATTTATGCTGTAATTGATGTGCCTAACATCGGTGAAATTGCAATTTATGTCTGTCATCTAAAATCACAAAGAGCCATCGAAAGTAATAGTCAAGATATTTGTCCAACATCGGTAATTAATAGTGATCTCATTGGACGTTGGTTATCCAGTCAACAAAGAGGGTGGGAAGCCGTGATGTTACGGCTATTTATGGAACACCAGTACGCGTTTCATCCTATACCGACAGTATTAATGGGCGATATGAACCAACCTCTAACGAGCAATATAACAGGGTTGCTTACTAGTGAGCCAAACATAGAATTAAAAGGATTAACACTTAAAGATAGCTGGAGCATTTTTAATGAGCACCAGCCGAATATTGACCGCTCACCAACTCATTACCATTTTTCAAAAGGAAATGTTTTAGACTACATATTGCTTTCACAAGAATTTCAACCTGATTCTCAGTATTCGTTAGCGGATATTACGGCTTATAAAGTACTAGGTGAGCACCTAACAAATCCGATCTTTGAAAGAGACAAGCAAGCAAGCGACCACGCGTTTGTTGCGACGACGGTTCGCTTTGTACTTTAAGTAAAATTAACGATAGTTTCTCCAGTAGTTTATAGATACTAATGGCTCGAAGTGAGTACGAGCCATTGTCTATGTTGCAATTAGTTCTGTTTCACTATGGCTTGAGTTTTTACCATTATCTGCTTACGTATCATTGTTAGCATAACCCAAGTTGTTTTTAGTTGAAGTACAAGTACTGGAATTAATAACAACATATGAGCGATGCTGTATTTATCGATGATGCCATTGCCAATTAGTGCGTAATTTATATAGAAGAAACTGAATACAACCAACGCTACGCCAGGACATATTAAGCCAAATGAAGCTGGGCTGTTTTTATCGCCTTGCACAAACTGCTCGAAGTAGCGGTTTGCTTTCATTACGAAATAACCAAAAGATCCGATGAGTAGCTGCAATCCTAAGATGATGCTCATTACAGCAAGAAACAGGCTATTTTCTAACGACGATCCAAAGTTATGGTGTAACCCCATGGTATAACGTACGAATGTAATTCCAAGCAAAGTTAGAATTGGGATAAGAATCCAAAGCGTCGGCGAACCGCCTAAGTCTAAACCACTTTGCAGAATCTGTTTCACACCAGAGATTAGCCAAAAAATAGAAAGCAATACCGTTAATATGGAAAACATAGCAGAGAGAGCTAACGATACACCGCTGACAGCTAGACTGTGACTCATTGCTCCAGGGGCTGCGAGACCTACAGCTATCATCGCGAAAGTAAAAGGTGCAAGTAGTTGACTCAAACTATTGTTTTTTTCTTGATTGAAGTTCCCTTCAATGAATAAACGAAGTAAATACTTACCGTAAATAACCAGTGCCCATACGCCAACAGAGAAGAAAGCAAAAGTGGCAATAGGAAATACTGGTTGTATAAACGACCATAAACCTGGAACGAATAATGAGCCTAGAATAAACATCATATTGATCGACATTGCAACGGTCAGTGGTATCGCCATAACAGTGACCTCACCATTACCCTGTTTTAAATTTTGATAAGCATCTGTTTGTTTGTATATCTTCCACTCCTTTAAATTCCACGCTAGAAGTAGAAAGTGTATTGATGCGAGTATCACAACGATACTTAGTACAGTAATAATTAGGATCGCATTAAAGCCCCCTTTTTCTACTATAGGTAACCAATGCTCCATGGCCGTCATTGGCGATCCTTTATGAGGTACCAAAAACATGAGGTACATAAAAAATGAGACAGCCATTCCCCCAGGTCCAAGGGCTGATAGAAAATAAAGAGGCGAGTAGGCATTTTTTAGATTCTTGATCAACATATAAGTCTCCTGTCGTGATGTTTTTATGTCACTAATAGAAGATTAATAAGCATTTACTTAATTAGCAATTACTAAAATTATATTTGTAAGAAAATTGATACATAGCTCTCGATCTGACGTGTTTTCTAAACTTTTAATCGTGGGTTTATTGTATTGGAAGCAATGAAAAAATGACCTATGACAGCAAGACTTGAAGAATAGCTGATTCTGACGATGAATATTTTTCATCAGGAATAAGGCTTCATTGGGGTTATCCCTACGCGACACAAACAAACCTAAGATTGGCTCTTGAATTTAATGAAGAAAACGACTGGATGTTGTCAAAGTCAAACCCAGTAATATTTACTCTTTCGAGAGACACAGTAGATATGTCGGTCAGTGAGATCACCTCTAATGACGACATTTGTAAACTCACTTATAACGAGGCTTTAAGGGTGAACGACCAGTCATTACCATTACGGGTTGCAATGGCTAATTGATGTTAGCTCATACAAATAGTTTCTTTTATTTGAGAGCAGAAAAATGACTTTTTCCAACGCGACCAAGATGCGGTTTCATCACTGCTTATTCTAAGCTATTGCATTGACTCAATTTCGCTACTTCTTTTTATACACACTGTAGTTGTTTGTAACACAAAGAAATTATAGTCGTGTTTAATTTTATCTTCTATGCGATAAAATCAGAACGAAACTTTGCATCCTTATTTAGATAATTTCTATTATCGACGGAAAAACACGAAAAATTAGCATGGGTTGTTCGTCTACTTGGAAGCCCTGAAATAAAGATAGCGGCACATGAAACCAACCCTACGATGATTACAACTGCTACCCATAAAATGTCTGAAAGTGACAAGCCCAACTCTGCCATAACTAATCCTCAAAGTAATAAAATATCTAATAAATGTTTAGTCAAATACTACGAGAACGGCACAATGTACGGCAGATCAAAAGGTGACTATCGTCACAATTTAACGCATTATTTGACTTAGATCAATATTAATTTGGATTCAGAAAAATATTCACGGTTAGAGGTTATGAGCTTCATTACTACGAGCAATACCCAGTGACTGGTGACGTTTACCGTTGACCTGAATTTCGAAGAATGAATGTGACATAAAACTTATACCAATTACGTCTCATTTAGGTCGAAATACGGTATCCCATCTAAGCCTGATGACTTTCTTGAACATAATGCCCTGTTTTACGATCTGCATGATATAGCGGGTAAGGCGAAGTTCAATCAATCCTAATTTTCCTAGGTTTAGAGACTTTCAATTATCTACCAATTAACTGATGCCAAACGTCTCCAATAACCGGAAAAACGGAAAGCAATAGTAAAAAGGACATCGACCTATTAAACCAACGTAAATAGGTTTCATTATCCAACTTCTGACGAAGTAACGAGCCAAACATCAACCAAACACCTACGCATGGAAACGAAACCAAGAAAAAGGTGGTAGCAATTGTTAGGTTTTGGATTGTGTGCTGCTCTCCCGTGGTTGTGAACGCAGAAATAGCCCCAATAGCAACCACCCAGGCTTTTGCATTCACCCACTGAAAGAGAGCTCCTTTTAAAAACCCCAAAGGCTTGGTCTGTTGATTCCCGCTGTCAACTGAACTGCTTTTAGCGATTAGCCAGGCTAAGTAAAGTAAGTAGGTTATTCCTGTTATTTTTATGAGTAAGCTTAGATGAGGAAATAGGTTAAAAAGATGACCAAATCCTAGCCCAACAAGCAAAAGCATAATCGTAAATCCGACGCAAATACCTGTCAGTAAGGGAATGCTCTTTCGCACACCAAAGTTCAGACCCGAGGTCATAACCATTATGTTATTGGGGCCAGGTGTAACAGAAGCAGAGATAGCAAATAATACTATAGACATCATGTAATCCAATTTAGCCTCCTCTTGATATTTGCTTTTTTGCTCATCTGAGTCGTGATATTCTTAGAGACTTCAACCAACTCTTTTCTAAACCACTTATGGCTTGGATCATGATTGAGCTGTTTTAGCCATATAAGGTAATTAGATACCTTTTTGTATTCAAAAGGGGTTTAAAGATTTGGAGTTGTAAATGCTCTTCAAACTGCAAAGCCATCGACAATGGTACAACCGTTATAAAATCAGATTGACTGCACATAACCAAATTATTGAACAGAGATTTCCCATGATAGGCAATTTTCCGCTTACTAATATCAATGTCTGTGTAATGAGCAAGGCTGCGCATCTTGTCTCTGGTTCTCTCTAGTACCGCGTGAGTCTCATCCATAAACTGAGTCACAGTTAACTCTCCCTTTATTCTTGGATGACCCTGACGACAAGCCACGACAAAGTCACTTTCAAACAGGTGGATTAATTCGATATTAGGATGGTTGGGTGGAAAAATATCAATCATCACATCGAACTTTTGCGTGAGCAATCCATCGTATAACTTTTCGTCATCATCAGGTTGGTCAAAAATTTCTAACTCAATGTTTTTATTACCTCTATTTTCAAATCGATTAAGTAATAACCATTGAAGATGTTCTGGTGCGGTCAAAACAAATTGTCTTGTGGATACCTCGGGGTCAAAAATTTTCAGCTCATGAAAAACCTGATTAAGCTGACGAATTGGAGATTGAATTTGAGCATAAAGGCTTGATGCGTATGCGGTAGGTACTACACCTCTACCACTTCTAACAAACAATTCTTTGCCAATCTCTTTTTTCAAACGTGCTATCGCTGTACTGATGGTGGATTGGTTTGTAGATAAATGTTCAGCGGCTTTGCTCAGACTGCCATGCTCCATAACGGCTGCAAATACAGCTAAAAGATTCAAGTTGGGTATCTCATTACTCATATCAGTTATTGCTCTTTATTTAGGCCTATTTCAATAGTCAAATTGGTGTTCAATTTAGGTATTGAAACTGTGGTGACATAGTAGCAGTGATATCTTAGAAATCCATAACCTATCGTAATAACGATATATTGAAACCGTTTTAGTTTATAGATCACAATGAATCAGACGCCTAATATTGACGCTAATGAATGATTGTTTGATACATAATATAGGGTCGTTACCATGACACATATGTTTAATAAAATGGTTCTGCCGGTTGTAATGGTTAGTACCTTAATTACCTCTGGTTTTTCTGCACTAGCTACTCCCATCACCGAAGCAACATCCAAAGTAGGTCAAGAACTCCAAACAGCATCTGCTTCTCAATACCAGAATATTGATATCGATGCTCGCTACCAAGGCAAGGTACTTTTTGAAAATGAATCAAATCTATTCTGGGGTAAAGGGGAACGTATCAAAATTCTTTCGAGAACAGGTGATACATTAGCGTATACAAAAGAGTCTGATCACGTACACCCAGCCTTAACCAAGCATGGACGAAAAATGGACCAAGCGGTAATCAAAGTAGATCATAACATTTACCTTGCCTACGGTTTTGGACTTGATACTCCAGTAATGATTGAAGGTGATGATGGTATCATCATTGTCGATCCTGGTGAGTCTGTTCAAATGGCTGAAGTAGCTAAAGAACAATTTCGTAAAATCACTGATAAACCAGTGAAAGCGATTATCTACTCTCACAACCATATCGACCACATCTCAGGGGTACGGGCTTGGACAACCGATGCAGAAGTTGCATCTGGTAAGGTGAAGATCATTGCTCAAGAAGGCTTAACAGAAGCGGTCGCAAACTGGTCTTCTAACCTAGGTACTCTGTTTGGTCAACGCACTTCTTACACCGGCGCTAAACACGTTGAAGAGGGTGAGCACGGCACAGTTAACGACGGTCTAGGCCCACGCTTTATGCAAGGGGATATATCTTTCATTGAGCCAAATGTCATTTTAAAAGATCGTTTAGATATTACTATTGCTGGTGTAAAACTAGAAATTGTAAACGTGCCATCTGAAACGAAAGATGAAGTAGTGGTTTATCTTCCAGACCAGAAAATCCTGCATGCGGCAGAAGTGCTTCAAGGTGAGAATTTTCCAAACCTTCACACCATCCGTGGCACAAAATTTCGCGACCCAAGCATGTGGTTCAAGGGCATCGATATTATGCGTCAATTCGACACTGAAGTTATGATTAACTCTCATGGTCGCCCAGTTGAAGGCAAAGAAGCTGTTTCAGATGTACTAACTGCTTACCGTGATGCGATCCAATACACACATGATCAAACTATACGTTATATGAATAAAGGTATGACACCAGACGAGTTAGTTGAAGTAGTTAAGCTTCCGAAACACCTTGCCGCGCACCCTTGGTTAGGCGAACACTACGGTACGGTTGCACACGCAGTTCGTCAAATATACGTGGGCTACAATGGCTTCTTCGAAGCTGATCCGTGGCAATTAGAACCAATGGCGTATGAGCAACGCGCTAAAGCGTTTATTGAAATAATGGGGGGACGAGACAACATCATTAAAACTGCTCAAGCCGCAATCAATGCAAAAAACTTTACGTTTGCAGCTGAGATTCTTTCCTATCCTATTACGGAAAATAAAGATGACATGGAAGCCCGTAAGCTTAAAGCATTAGCCTACAAAGAATGGGCAGCAGATCAAGTAAACATTAACTGGCGTAACTGGGCATTAAATGCAGCGGCAGAGTTAGAGGATACCCGAGATTTTTCTAATATGATCAGTTTCGCTTCTGTTGACGTTTTAACCGCTTTACCAAGTAAACAAATATTCGACATGATGACTTCGACGCTAATCGCAGAGAACACAATAGATGTGAACATGGCCTTAACGTACAACTTTGTAGATACAAATGAATCGTTCACGATCGAAATCCGTAACGGGATTGCACAGTTGCACGAAACCGCGCTAGCAGGCGCTGACATTCAAATCAATACAAATCGTGCAGTGCTGAACCAAATCTTAATGTCAGGAGAAAATGCTCAACAAGTGATTGGTAAAAGCTTAGTAGAGGGTAGTTTCAAATTTTCTAATGGTGACATCAAAACGTTCGGTCAGTTTATGAGCTACTTCGATAAACCAATGACACCTGAACAGATTATGCTCATCGTTCGCTAGTTCTTAATCTAACTCGATATTGAGGGCCAGAGAGGCCTTTAATGTCGAGTTTCTTTCTTCTAAGTTGATCAAATTTTTATTTCGTCTATTTAGACTATTAATTGAGGTGATAGTGGTGAAACTAAAATGTTTGATGCTTTTATTTATGTTCGCTTCTTCAACAATCTATGCATGTGGTTTACACCAAGCTACAGGGTTTAATTTTGTTACTGAGCCGGGCTCTTTAGATGTTTTTGCTAATATTATTGAAGTACGGCAATCCAATGCTTTAGGTAACATTAAAAAGCCTCAACACTTTCAACTCTTTGCCTTTAAGGGAGCGGTCAGTAAACCTTACCCGGCTAAGGTCAATTTCAGTATTTTCGAGCCAATTAAAGGTCACTATAGTGAGGTTGAAACACGTAAAACAGTTACGGTTTCAGGTCGTGAATCATTATTGACCATCAATGATATTTTGGTGATAACTGAATTAGATGTACTGGATGCATTGGCTACCAACACTCTGTCTTGGCAACAAGCGAAGGCGCAAGGGTTGGTTAAGGTTAACGGAACAGATAGTAATACCGAGGCTTTAGATCGTTGGTTTACACAGTTGTTTTAAGAATTGGATTTATAAAAAAGCGTTAGAAGCTGGTTCAGATGTATGTGCGGCTAAATAGGAAGAAAAATGGGTAGGTCGTGTGCGCATCGTCAGGCTCAATGCCAAAGAGAACTGTCAAACAATGTGGATTCAACTACTAGTTACTAACCCAGAAAGTCACTAAAACTCAGAGTTAACTCTTACAATAGCAGACAATACTGACGGCTTTTTCTGACGCTGGATAAAACTTTTTACGCTGTGGAATATTGGAATAATCTTTGATTTCAAATTCTGGTAGCTGAGGGGCTGTGTTATTGGTCATAATTCGATTCCTATAGTGTTTGCGTCTTATTAAACTGTTGAATAAGCGATGAACTTGCTTAAGTTGCCGCTATAGTAGCCTCGCTGTTGTCTAAGTATTAATCGTTTATGTATGATCGAATCCTCGGTTACTCATCTTCGGTCCAACGGTTGGTACTCACCTCTCATGGTGGCCTGATTTTTTTCTTATAAGGTTTATCCTCTCTACTTAATTCTTTACACTTGCCCTTCAATATGAAATTAGGCAAAGGGTAACAAATGACAAAGGCTAAAATCGGTATTGTTACGGTAAGCGACCGAGCAAGCGCTGGTGTATATGAAGACATTTCTGGTAAGTCAATTATTGAAACTCTGAATGAATATTTGATTTCTGAGTGGGAACCTGTCTACGAAGTGATCCCTGACGAACAGGATATTATCGAAGCCACATTGATAAAAATGGCGGATAAACAAGATTGTAGCCTGATTGTTACAACGGGTGGAACTGGGCCAGCAAAGCGCGATGTGACCCCTGAAGCAACAGAAGCCATTTGTGATCGTATGATGCCTGGTTTTGGTGAACTCATGCGTGCTGAATCGCTGAAATTTGTTCCAACCGCTATTTTGTCACGCCAGACTGCTGGTCTTCGTAATGATACTCTAATTGTAAACCTGCCAGGAAAGCCGAAGTCCATCCGAGAATGTTTGGATGCGGTATTCCCTGCGATCCCCTATTGTATCGACCTGATGGAAGGGCCTTACTTGGAATGTAACGAAGAGGTTATAAAGCCTTTTCGTCCTAAACAGAAATAACCAACAGCGATTTCCGAGTGACAGACTAGATAGAACATGACCAAAACGAGAAGCTATAATGCTGTATTTACATAGCGGAGATAACTTCTAACAATCATTTGATACTCTGTCTGTCATTTTGAGGCTTAGCGGTCGAGGACAATACAGAAATCGCTATTGAAAGTTAACAAATTTGACAAGTTACCTAAAGCGAATGCCCGAAAATCCAGTGGTGAAAGCGGTTTGCGAAATTGAAGGCATAAATATCACACCATTTGAGTAATACTCATAATTAGGATCTATGTAGTAGGACTAAAAATCAGGTTTTGCGATGAAAAGAATCAATGTAATAGGCACTAGCGGAAGTGGCAAAAGCACTTTCAGTTCTATGCTTGCAAATAAGCTCAACTATCCCTATTTGGAAATGGATGCCATATTCTGGAACCCTAATTGGCGGGAATCTTCAGATGAAGAGTTCTTTGCAAACCTAACTGATAAACTAAATGGTGAACATTGGGTACTTGATGGCAACTATAACCGAACAGCCGAAATCAAATGGGCCAGAGTCGATACCATTATTTGGATGGATTATTCTTTTTCAAGAACTATATTCCAAGCTGTGAAGAGGGCGTTAATCCGTATAGTGACTAAGCAAGAATTATGGGGTAAAACAGGTAATATTGAATCGTTCAAAAAGTCGTTTCTTAGCAAAGACTCGATTATACTCTGGACATTGAAAACGTATAAAAAAAATCGTGTTCGCTACACAGAATTGCTGAATGATCCTAAGTATAGGCATATAGAGTTTGTGCGGTTAACAAGCCCGAAAAAGGCAAAGGTATTCATAGTCGAACTACGCAGGTAACATACAACTAAGGAATTTTTTCATCTGAATGGATCGCTTTAAATTGATTGCTCTAACGTGCTTTTGTTGGTGTCCAAATCTCCTGTGGTGAGCGGTATGAACGAATTTGCTAATAAGTTTTTGTCCCAAAGCTTCTCAGGTTTATTTTTTACTCGTAGCACTTTCTAGCTCGAAAGTGCCCCTTTTCCAGTTAGCTCTTCTACTCATTCACATTCTGTTAATGTACATTCCCCATATCAAATGTTATCCGATTTTAGCATCCCTAGAAATTATGGTTTACTGAATAGTCCGATATCTAGACTGGAATGCTACTTGTTGGTTATTAATTGGGGTGTTGTATAGAATCTAAAATTATCTGGACGTAAAATGCAGAGAATAGCGGTACAGAAAGAAATTTATGCAAAAGGCAAAAATCAATTGAATCAATCTATTTTATACATATTTTCGGGTCTTCCAGCTACAGGAAAATCGACACTGGCGAAGTTGTTAGCAGAGAAAACGGGGGCGATGTACGTTCGCATTGATACTGTAGAGCAGGGGCTTAGAGATCTTTGTTGCTTCAAAGTTGATGGGGAAGGTTATCGTTTAAGTTACCGAATTATTAAAGATAATTTAGAGCTTGGTATTAGCTGCATTTCTGACTCTTGTAACCCTATTGAGCTAACGAGAAACGAGTGGCAAGAGGTCGCGGAAAGTGTTGGTACTAGGTTCGTCAATATTGAAGTTAGTTGCTCTGATAGTGATGAGCATGAAAGAAGGGTCAACGCTCGACAAAGTGAAGTAGAAAACCTAAAGCTACCTGATTGGCAACAAGTAGAGAACCGTCACTATGAGGAATGGAAAACTGAAGTTATTAAAATCGACACGTCAGGTAAGAATATCGAAACATCATTTATAGAACTAACTGAAAAGTTAGGCGTTTAATACTCTGGTACAGTGACATATTGAAAATCAAAAATGCCCCATTGTGTATAGAGTGAATATTCATCCTGGTTTCATCAATCTGTCTTTGAACATGTCATTTATAATGAGTCGATATGTGCTTAGTTGATTAATTGCCAGATTAAACTATGTCTGCTGTGACTGATTTGGTTACTATTAAGACTTCTGTTCATAGTATGTCACTTATTAGGACAAGGTATATTTCAAACGATGCCACAGGCGGCCGTCAATTGCAGACAATCCTAATGCGATTAATGCGATTCCCAAAACATGAATGAGTTCGAGAGATTCGTTAAGAAATAGCCAGCCAAGAAGAACAGCAGACACTGGTACGAGTAATGTGACCAGCAATACGTTTGTTGCGCCTGCAAGTTCAAGAATTTTGAAATAAAGAACATACGCTATCGCAGTGGACGCAACTGCAAGTCCTAGTATAGCTATCCATGTGCTCATGTGTACCTCGCTCACATCGATAGTACCGTCAACAAATAACGAAATCGGTAACAAAATAAGCGTTGAAGCTGTTACCTGTCCTGCCGCCGTAATTACAGGGTTTACCCCCAATGATTTGAATCTACGTCCATATACTCCCGCAAATGCATAAGATATGGCTGCGCCAACAATGGCAAGTTGTGCCAACAAATTACTATCACTACCTAACGTGGGTACGCCTATCATTACCGCTACACCCACGAAGCCGAGAGCAACACCGATTAGTTTTAACGGGGTTGGCCGCTCATCAGGCAGTAGAATTCCTGCTACGACTATGGTGAATATCGGTGTTGCGGCATTCAGAATCGAGGCCAGGCCTGATGCAATCAGCGTTTGCCCCCATACAATCAGAACAAAAGGGATAACGTTGTTCAGCAATCCCATCCCTAAGAATGCCCCCAAACTTTTATACTTTTTGGCGGGCGTAAGCCAAGCATCAAAGCTATCCCCCATAGTGTAAACGCCGCAATTCCTACTCTAAGTGTCACTATGGTTAATGGAGGAAGGTCATAGACCGCTACGCCAACAAAGAAGAAAGAGCCGCCCCATAATATGGAGAGTAAAATGAGCATACCCCATACTTTTGTGTTCATAGAGTGAATAGCCGACGTCATAATAATAAGCCTCAAATTAAGTCAATACGTTTTAACTTAGAGAATACGGGATTGGCTTGACATGAGTAAAATGATTAATAATATATGTACATATGAAAAAATATAATATCAATATAAAAATGCTTAAAGTTCTGGTGTCACTTAGAGATACAGGAAGCGTTAGTCGCACTGCCGAGCAACTGCATGTTACTCAATCTGCCATCAGTCATACTGTAAAGACTTTAGAAAGTACTCTAGATACACAGATTCTGATAAGGGAAGCTCGGGGTGTTACCTTAACAGCGGCAGGCAAGAGTGCGAGTGAATCGGCGAATGTGGCTCTTGCGGCCATCAATGATATTTTACAGTTAGCGACGACCGTTGTTTCGGGCACGATTCAAGTAGCAACAGTGAATAGTGTCTCTCGAGTTATTCTTCCAGAAGTTTTGCTTCACACACGTCGAAATTATCCAAATATTGAAGTTAAGCTCTTAATAGGGACAGATCAGGAAGTTGAGCAGTGGGTTAAAAGTGGGATTGCTGATATTGGCATAGCCTACAATCTGCAAGCCAAAAGTAGTGAGTTACTAATTGAAGATCAGTTTTATCTTATTCAAGAACGAGGGCAATCTTCAAGCACAAACCTAGCATTATCTGATCTATGCGACAAAGGCTTTGTCATGTCTTCATCTGGCTGTGAGCCTTTTATACAACAAATATTTGAGCAGTCAAATCAAGAACTCAACGTCAAAGCAACGGTGTCTGATATCGGCGCCTTGTTTTCTATTGTCTCTTCAGGCTACGGAGTATCGCTTGTCCCTGGGCTAGCTTTTCCTAATGATTGGAATAAGCAGGTGATGCGACAACCAATGACACCTTTCTTAGGTTGCTCATTAAGAATGATGTCTCCAGAGACAAGTACGTCAAACGAAGCTGTTCAAGTTATATTGGGGTACATCAGAGAGGTTTCTAAATCTATCAAGATGACCTCTTAAGCAAATTATAATTGGTTGATATCGAGAGCAATTAATTTATAAACACCAAAATTTGTTGTGCATGAGCTTTAACAAGCTGCACATAGAGTTACCAACTATCGTCTTTTAAGCTCAAAAAAGTTATCAGAATGATAAATATGAACGCCCTCACCGAAGCAGCGAACAAGCTTTTGTTTTTGTCCAAAGGTTAGCTAAATGGCATCGATAACAAACGCATTTTTGTCCAAAAATAAGTTGAACCATGATTGGTAGCAAACTCATCTTTGCCCCAAACTTTATTAGCACCGACGAATTTACCGTCTGGCGAGCATTACAGTAGGCCCAATTAATTTAATTCGTACTTTGGGCACTTAGACGGAAACTTTCCATAGTCCCACCCCAAAACCCTTTTTCGATTCACATAACAGGTTGATACCAATTGAGTTCCATAATGAATGAAAGCAATATAGACGGAATGCAAATACAGAATAAATCTGTCTATAAAGCATTAAATGCTTTTTGGGTCACGATAATATCTTAAAATATGTCCCTTGAAACTTTTTTCTAAATAATAGGTATTCTCTGGTTTAATATGATCACTTCTAAAACCTAGTTCAGTCATTTTTGAGCTAAGTTTGTTTTTTCTACCTCTCCCAGGATCAACGATAATAATTTCACTTTTGGGCTGGGTGTGCTTCTGTATGAATTTAGCTAGCAATGGAACATGCAAGTCTTCATATAACAAATCACTGCCAATGATCAAATCAAATAAGCCCAGTTCGCTTGTATCATCGGCCCAATCAACACGTTCAAACGCAATATTTCTCCCACTGTTGAGTTGTATGTTTCGGTCTAGAAATATTTTAACTTCTGGGTGGTAATCGGTGGCTGTAATATCAGCCTGTCTTTCATTTAACAAAAGGCTTGTAAGAGCCATTCCGCAGCCGATTTCTAAAATACGTTTTTCTTTTGTATCAAAATCTAGCATGTGGTGGGCTAGAACAATACTTGAGGGCCAAATAACACCAAAAATTGGCCATGTAGCAGATGAAATACCTAAATTAAGCGCTGTGTTTTTTGGGTCTGAGAATTGTTGTTTATCACGTAGAGTACATAAATGTATATCGTTGTTACCAATTTCGATGGTTTGATAGCGTATGCGTAATGAAGTAGTCATGTATGTCCTAGATAAATTAGCAGAGCTAAGTCATCTTTATAGCTATAAATGACGAAACAAATGAGCTTTTAAGCTACAGTAATTTCAGAGTTACACAAGGCATTTCCCATACAAGCATTTAAGGTTTCAATATACTATTTCTAATCTTGTATAAACGGTTTAGATCTATAGGTCTAAATCGTTCTTGTCCAGAGGTTTGTTGAGGGGCATGAAACACGAAAATGCTCCTTTACGTGTTTACTTTATTTTTTACCGATAACTTCTGTCCCTGATTTATCGGTACTATCTGTACGAACGTAAGCTAAGGTGCGGTGCAAGGTTTCTCCCAGAAGTTTGCAAATTTCGCTTTCACCTCTGTGTTTTAAGATGCATATTTATGCAAGTTCGCGACTCTTCATGATTTAGTTTAGAGTGGAGATATGATGGTGATAATAGTGCCATAAGAATAATGCACCGATACTTCTCCAAGGAGTCCAATGTTTGACCATTTCACGTGCCTGCTTTGGTGTTGGCCTGCTATCAAGCCCTTTCATTAGCTGTAATCCGACAAGTAGCCCTAAGTCATCGGCAGGAAATACATCCATTCGACCTAATGAAAACATCAGGTATATTTCAGCACTCCAACGACCAAGCCCTCTGAGCTTGATGATTTCCTTTATGGCATCTTCATCGCTGAAGTTCTCCAAGCCATCAATATTAAAGGTTCCATCGAGAACGGCTTCCGCTAATCCTTGAGTATACTCTATCTTGCGGAAAGATAAGCCCGCATCGCGGAGACTTTGAGCGGGTATTTTCATAAACTGATCGGGGGTGGTTTCTTCCATTAAGCCAAGAGCCCGCCCCATTATTGTCGTAGCAGCTTTGGTGGATAATTGTTGACTGATTATTGTAAATAAAAAAGTCTCAAAACCACTCGGGCGTACACGTACTTCTGGCATTCCTAGTTCGGTAAACGCTTCTTTTACATCTCGGTCTAAATGACTAAGTTGCTGCATGCCTTGAAGCACGGTCTGATGATCCATATGTATCCTAATTTGTCATTGATTTGGCAAGGGCTGATTTCGTTCGATGCCATAAGCGGCCATCGATAGCGGATAACCCGAACGCTATTAACACTATGCCCAATATATGAATCATTTCCAGAGATTCATTCAGGAATAATGAGCCGAGCAGAACAGCAGAGATTGGCACAAGTAGTGTTACCAGCAATACATTTGTTGCGCCTGCCAGCTCAAGAATCCTGAAATATAGAACATACGCTATCGCCGTGGACGCAACTGCCAATCCGACTATAGCCATCCATGTGTTCATGCTTGTATTGTCCGCATCGATACTACCATCTACAAATAATGCAATAGGTAATAATATGAGTGTTGAAGCCGTTACCTGCCCCGCTGCAGTAATTACAGGGTTAACTCCCAGTGATTTGAATCTGCGTCCATATACCCCAGCAAATGCGTAAGATATGGCTGCACCAACAATGGCGAATTGCGCCAACAAATTACTTTCGTTACCTAACGCAGGCACACCTATCATTACCGCCACACCCACAAAACCGAGGACAACGCCGATTAGTTTTAACGGTGTTGGGCGTTCATCAGGCAGAAGAATACCTGCCACCACTACGGTAAATATCGGTGTGGCAGAATTTAGAATTGAGGCCAAGCCTGATGCAATCTGTGTTTGCCCCCATACAATTAAAGCAAAGGGGATAACATTATTCAGTAAACCCATCCCTAAGAATGAAGCCCAGACTTTCAAGCTTTTTGGAGGGCGCAAGCTAATCATCATAGCTATCCCCCATAGTGTAAATGCTGCAATTCCTACTCTAAGTGTCACTATGGTTAATGGAGGAAGGTCATTGACCGCTACGCCTACAAAGAAGAAAGATCCACCCCATAAGATGGAGAGCAAAATGAGCATAGCCCATACTTTTGAGTTCATAGAGTGCTTAATGGTCGATTTCATAGTTGAGATAATCAGTGTTATTCATCGTTAACTGCATACTAGCTACTGGGTTAACCTTAAAACATCCGAAAATTGCGCCACATTAAAAACAGAGGATGGATCTACAATCGCTAATTAATCAGCAAGAATCAGATGGAATCATCTAGCTTGATGTGATGAGATGGTAATGAAACCTGTTAGACAGTGAGCGCAGCTATGCCAAAGTTATCTGAAAATGAAATGAAAAATGCGGTAGCGCAGAGAGATAGCTCTTTCGACGGAAAGTTTTACTACGGCGTTATTACCACTGGCGTATTATGTACGCCTTCCTGTTCAACCAAAGCCGCAAATCCAGAAAATCTGAGATTCTTCTTTGATACCGAATCAGCAATGCAAGCAGGGTTTCGTCCTTGCAAGCGTTGCAATCCAGCGGGACAGGGCGCTCGAATTCTTAAGCTCATTGAAGTCGCTCGTTATATAGAGCGTTATGCCGAAGATAAAATAACACTTACTCAATTAGGTGATATTGCAGGTCTTTCACCTTCCCGATTACAACGTATTTTTAAAGAAATGTTTGGTGTTTCACCCAAGCATTATCAAGATGCAGTACGCATGCGAAAGTTTAAACGTTCGTTAAAAGAAGGAGAAGGTGTGACCGATGCTATTTATTCATCAGGCTATGGTTCAATAAGTCGAGTATATGGTGAGGCAACCCGAAATATAGGCATGACACCGAAAGTGTATAGGGCTGGAGGAAAAGGTGAAATTATTCATTATGCGTGTCGAGAGACCGTGCTTGGGTACATGATAATGGCTGCGACAGATAAAGGGGTATGCTCAGTACAGTTCGGTGACGACAAAGATTCTCTGCTAAGCCTGTTGTCTGATGAATTTCCTAATGCTCAATTTGAGCTTTCTGTGGCACAAGACACACCAGAGTTGGATAACTGGATGGTGGCTTTAGATAGCCATATTAGTCAGGGTGCTCCCAGACCCGATGTGCCACTTGATATCAGGGGTACGGCATTCCAAATTAAAATATGGCAATTTCTCTTAAGCATCAAAGAAGGCGACGTGATGAGTTATGGCGAGGTTGCAGAACATATTGATAATCCGAAAGCGGTTCGCGCTGTAGGAACCGCTTGTGGAAAAAACCCAGTTGGTATTCTTATCCCTTGCCACAGAGTATTGCGAAGCGACGGCTCTTTAGGTGGCTACCGTTGGGGTTTAGAACGCAAACGAACTTTGTTGGATATGGAAAGATCAAGGCGTTAAAGGGTGTATTTCAACTCAGATAGCCACTAGGGTAAATTGCGTATTGAATACTCTCTGGTAATTTTTGCATAAAAACAAATCTAGTGGTATTGATGGGTATGGAAGGTTCTGGACAAAAGTTTTCATAAGACAACATTATTTGGCAATTATGAAAATGCATATTAATGCGGTTTGGCTGCATATTTTCTATCTTGGCACTAAAACTCTTTGAGATACATTTTTTATAATTTCCCCTAGAAGATGGCAGTCATCTAAGGTAAAAGTCAGTGGGATTCTCATGTCACACATTGCTGAAAGAATACATTTTGTATTAGGAAGGTCTGGTAAATTTTCAAAATACTCCCAACTGTCATAAGAGCTTGTAAAGCCAACGGGTTGGCTATTGCCAAACCATTTCAACTCAACCCCTTGCTCAAAGCAGGTAGCTAAAAACTGTTTGAGAGTTTCTTCACTTTGCCCATTGAGTGAAAATTGTATTGAACTTCCAACATAACCTTCTTTTGGGTCACGCTCAGGGCAAGTAAGGCCATCAATCTGGTTAATGGCCTGTTCCAGTATTTTATATCGCTCATTCCAGCGTCGGCACTGTTCATCAATATTGCGTAATTGTGGGCGCAAGATAGCCGCTCTAAGATGGTCCATGCGGCTAGAATAGTTTGGTATCAACGTATTGATGTCTTCAAAAGTTTCCAGGTTAGGACGCGAAGGGTGCCGTTCATAGAGCATATAAGATCCAGAATGAATAATGGCTCGAGCGATAAGGTCAGCATCGTCAGTTACCAACAATCCACCTTCTCCAGAGTTCATGTGTTTATATGTCTGGGTGCTAAAGCAGGCAGACATTCCAAAAGACCCTGATTTTTTGTTACCCCATGTTGCTCCCATTGTGTGAGCACAATCTTCAATTAGAGTAAGGTCGTATTTATTGCAGATAGCTGTGATTCGATCCATATCGGCAATGTGCCCACGCATGTGAGAGAGCAAGAACCATTTACTTACACCTGAAGCAGCCTTTTTCTCAAGGTCTTCCAAATCGATAGTATATTCGTCGGTTATTTCTACGAGCTCTATGGTTGCTCCAGTATTTTCAATCGCTCCAGGGACGGGTGCGAGCGTGTAAGCATTGCAAAGAACTTTATCACCAGCTTTTACACCAGCACTTTTCATTGCAAGATACATTGCGCTGCCACAGGAAGCACAAGCGAGGCAATATTTTTTGCCCATATATGCTGCAAATTCTTCTTCAAGAAGCCCGGTTTCTCCTTTCTCTTCCGGGGCAAGGTTATACCGATGAAGCTTACCACTTCTCATGATCTCTACCGCTTTTTCAATGCCTTCTTCGCAGATAGGCTCTTGCTGGGTAAAGTCTTTTGTAAAACTTTTCATTGGTATTCCTTGCTGTTTTATCGAAAATCTACTCCTGTATCCATTATCCATCCTCGTTCGCCTAAAGTTAGCCCCAGAACAGAATATGTTTGGGGCCAAAACTCTATAACTAGCTATCTCATCCGACCATATTTTCAGGTGCTAACGCACTATCCAACTGCTCTTTTGTTAGGAGTCGCTTCTCCAGAACCAGGTCATAAACGCTGCTTGCACTCTCAAGAGCTTCTTTTGCAATTCGAGTGCAAACCTCATAACCGAGGTAAGGGTTGAGGGCGGTAACAACACCAATGGAGTTTCTGATGTTTGCTGAGCATACCTCCCTGTTTGCTGTTATACCTTGTATGCAGCGTACTCCAAGCGTATTCATACCATTTTTAAGGATCTCAATGGATTCGAAGAGGCTTTCAACCATCACTGGCTCCATCACGTTTAACTCTAGCTGTCCGGCCTCTGCTGCCATCGTAATAGTCAAATCATTACCTATAACTTTATAAGCGATCTGATTTACGACTTCCGGAATTACCGGGTTAACTTTACCGGGCATAATAGAAGAGCCAGGTTGCATAGCGGGTAGGTTAATCTCATTGAGTCCGGCCCTTGGGCCAGAAGATAGTAAGCGGAGGTCATTGCAGATCTTCGAAAGCTTCACAGCCAATTGTTTCAATGCTGATGAGTACATGACCAAAGAGCCTGTATCATGGGTTGCTTCTATCAGATCGTCCGCCAGAACGATATTACGGCCAGTAATGTTACAAAGATGAGGAATGACCTTTTCCCGATAAGCGGGTTCGGCATTCAGCCCTGTGCCGATGGCGGTACCCCCCAGGTTTACTGTCAGAAATGGGACACTACAGGTTTTCAGACGCTCAGCTTCATTACGCAAACTTGTGGCGAACGCCTGGAAGCTCTGACCAAGTGTCATAGGTACCGCATCCTGTAGCTGAGTTCGGCCCATCTTAAGCACATCTGAGAACTCATCTGCTTTTTCATCGATGTACTCAATGAGATTATCTACCTCTTGTAGCAGCTCATCGTTTGCTTCCAAAAGGGCGATTTTTATCGCTGTGGGATAAGCATCGTTGGTGGATTGTGAGCAGTTAACATGGTTATTGGGGCTACAGAATTGATATTCACCGCGCTGGTGGCCCAATATTTCAAGCGCACGGTTGGCTATCACTTCATTTGCATTCATGTTGGTCGAGGTACCCGCACCACCTTGAATCATATCGACGATAAAGTGGTTATGGAGCATACCCATAGATATCTCATCGCAAGCCTGACAAATAGCATGGGTGGTACTGTCGGAAAGGTTATCCAGCTCGTGGTTTGCTAGCGCGGCTGCTTTTTTTACTCCGGCCAAGCCTCGAATAAAACTTGGGTAGAAGTTAAGGCTGATACCGCTAATATCAAAGTTTTCTAGTGCCCTCAGAGTCTGAATTCCATAGTAAGCAGTATCTGGAATCGCTTTGTCTCCAAGAAGATCATGCTCTGTTCGTTGACCATTCGTACGGTAGAGTTGAGCAATGTTTTCATAGCGGTTGTTGGCGTGTTCCATACGACGGATGATTATTTGTGAGATCGTCGCATACACTTTTGTCGCAAGTTCACCGTGTGAGTTAAAAAGCGTAAGTAACTGCTCTTTATCAAACCGGAAAACGGTCGTGTTCATGAGTGCTCTGGCACTTAAATCTTGCTTATATTCCGGGGCAATCAGTATGTTTTCCCCTATGAATTCATAGCGGGAAAATACGGTGACGCTTTGTTCAGAACCATTTTTATCATCAAAAAGCTGTACGCTACCGGCAGCAATAATAAATAGTGTCTCGGCTCTGTCTCCTTTGTGAAAAAGGGCCTGTCCTGCACTTAATTGTTGTTGCTCTGCACACTTAGCAAATAGTTGTAGAGCGTGTTCAGGTATTTCCTGAAATAACTCAATATGGCGGAGACATTCAGTAATAGCTTGTATGTTCATGGTTCTTCGGTTTCTCATGCAAAGATAATAGAAAAAGCTCCCGTTAAGGAGCTTTGGTTATGGTTAAATTAGAGGCATTATCGAACGGTATCCTTTACAACTTTAAAGCTATCCCATGCTTGACTAGTAGGCATGACTTCAAGGCTATTGATGTTGATGTGGGACGGCTGTTCTGCTACCCAGAAAATAATGTCGGCGATATCTTCAGGCTGGAGCGCATTCGTGTCTTCGTAGATGGCGTTGTATTTTTCTTGATCGCCATTAAAACGTACTAGGCTAAATTCACTTTCTGACAAACCAGGTTCAAGGCTGGTGACTCTTATTCCGGTACCAGCAAAATCACTCCTTAGATTACGGGAAAATTGCTGGACAAAAGCCTTACTGGCACCATAAACGTGTGCTCCGGGATATGACCAGTTGGAAGCGATACTCGCAAGATTAATAATGCTTGCTTTCGGTTGTGCCTTCAAAATAGGGAGTAGTGTATGAGTAACATTGACCAAACCAGTGACGTTGGTGTCGATCATGGTATGCCAGTCTTTAAGGTCGGCCTGGTCCGCAGGCGATGCGCCTAACGCCAGACCAGCATTATTTACCAAGACTTCAATTCGTTTAAATTCTGGTGGAAGCGCGTCGATTAACTTGCATACCTGTTCCGAGTCACGAACGTCCAGCTGATATGTATACACAGGGGTAAGCTGAGCAAGCTCATCAGCTAAGGCGCTCAGGCGCTCAGCGCGACGGCCTGTTAAAATTAACGGATATCCATTGTCAGCAAATTTTCTGGCCGTAGCCAGGCCAAATCCGGAGGTAGCACCAGTTATGAGAACGGTGGGTAGAGAAAAATCGGGCATTCTTTGCTCCTTGCACATTTTTATTCCTTGTTGAAGCAAAGCCTACCGTAAGGGATACATGTGCGGTTAGAGCCAGTTATGATTAAATTAAACATGTTCTGGCTCTAATATTGACGCCAGTTTCTCTATGCCGGCTGGAATCATTGCGATATCGATAGCCGAAAAGCCCATACGTATATAGGCGTAGCTTTCTCTTTCCGGATGCATAAAATGAACATCACCAGGTTCCACCAGTACACCCATCTCTCTGGCTTTGAGAGCAAAAATTTCTGCCTTTACGCCCTTTGGTAGCCTTAGCCAAAATGAGCTTCCACCGAGAGTTTCATCAGTTATACATTGTGGCATGTGCTGTTCTAGCATTTTACGTATGAGAGTCCATTTATCTTTGTAACTGTTCTTGAGTTTACGTACGTATGAATCGTAATGGCCGAGAGAAATAAATAGTGCGCAAGTACGTTGGTTGTTCGAAGGTGGGTGACGATACATTAGACGACGCAGTTTCCGGACTTCGCGTATCAGGTTAGCATCTGCGACTATAAAGCCTATTCTCAGTCCAGGGGATAGAGATTTCGATAGGCTGCCAACATAAATGACTCGCCCGTTGTTATCCAAACTCTTTAGTGCAGGTGAGGGCTGGCTAAGTACATTTACTTCACTCTCAAAGTCATCTTCAATGATGATAAAGTCGTTTCTCTCTGCTGATTCAAGCAGTTCATTGCGCCTGTCCATAGACATAGTGACGTTGGTTGGTACCTGGTGGCTTGGTGTTGTGTAAACATACTCGCAGCTTGCCATCTTTTGTGTCACCTTTACTCCTTGATGATCAACGTCTAGCGGTTCTATTTCTGCGCCGTGATAACTGAAAATATTTCTTGCGTCTGGATAACCTGGGTCTTCCAGACCGACTTTGGTACCATTCTCAACGAGCAGGTCGGCAAGCAGGTAGAGTGAGTTTTGAGTACCCACAGTAATCAGAATATCTTCAGGTTTTGCTGTTATCCCTCTTTTACTCAGCACATTAATCTGTAGCTGCTTCACCAGCATTGGGTCGTCGCAATCAACGGAATCAGAAATCCAGTCCTTGATAACACTACTACGTTGCGCTAATCGGCCGCATTCTCGCCAATGGGCGAGAGGGAAAAGCGAATGTTCGGGCTGAGCAAACAAGAATGGGTAAGGGTATTGCTGCCAGTTGGTTTCTTTTACTACATTTCGCTGACAATCAAGATCCGTTTTGACACGTTTGCGCCAGAATTGTGCAGGTTTAATATTAGCAGGATGATCGGCTAAATCAGGTGCATCTACTGATATATCACGGTTTTTACGTGCTTCATTGGTGGGATAGTAGCCACTTCTTTCCTGAGAATAGAGGTAACCTTCATCGACCAGACGCTCATAGACAAGAACAACAGTATTGCGTGAAACCCTTAGCATTGCCGCCATTTTGCGGCATGAAGGGAGTGCGTTTGTACCAAACATCCCACGCTGAATACTATCAATAACATGTTCGCGGATCTGTTCCTGCAGACTTCGTTCAGCGGTGAACTGAATATGCATTAGGTGGTCTGTTTTCATCGTCTGGCTCACATCAGGTTGGTGATACCAGCGCTACAGCATAATTTGTGCCAGCTAATTTTGCTGACTGTCCCCATAAATATTTATTACTGGTTCTATCGGATAAATATCTCTCCCCCTATGGTGAAAAGAAAAAGCAGGGAGGCTGTTATGAACAATCTGACTACTGAACAAGTCGTAGAGCTAGACAAGGGTTCCGTCTGGCACCATTTAACCCAGCACGCAATATTTGAATCTCAGGATCCACTCATTGTAGATCGTGGAGAAGGACTGGATATCTGGGATATAAAGGGCAACCAGTATCTGGATGCTACGTCGGGTGGTGTATGGTGCGTGAACGTAGGGTATGGCCGCACAAGCATCGCTGATGCCGTACGGGAGCAATTAGTTAAGTTGAACTACTTTGCTGGTTCTGCCGGTACACCTGTCGCTGCGCAATTTGCGGCAAAGCTTATAGAAAAAATGCCGGGGATGAGCCGCGTCTACTATTCAAGTTCGGGCTCTGAGGCAAATGAGAAAGCGTACAAGATGGTGCGCCAGATCGCCCACAAAAAATATGGTGGGAAAAAACACAAAATACTCTACCGAGAAAGGGATTATCACGGTACGACAATCGCTTGTCTGAGTTCAACCGGACAGGAACAAAGAAGAGATCAGTACGGCCCATTTGTACCAGGTTTTGTAGAGTTTCCTCATTGTTGCGAATACCGCAACCAGTTTGGTGAAGTAGAAAACTATGGTATCAAGGCAGCTCAGGCTTTCGAAGAGGTTATTCTGCAAGAAGGGCCGGACACAGTAGGTGCAGTAGTTATTGAGCCTATCACTGCTGGTGGTGGCGTTATTACTCCACCCGAGGGGTATCTGAAAGAAGTGGAGCGTATCTGTCGTAAGTACGACATTCTTATTCATATTGATGAAGTGGTTTGTGGTTTGGGCCGGACGGGTAAGTGGTTCGGCTACCAGCATTACGATATTAAGCCAGATATCGTCACAATGGCGAAAGGAGTGGCATCCAGCTATGCGGCTATTTCCTGTACGGTGACGACTGAAGAGGTATTTAAGCTGCTAAATGACGACCCCGCTGATACAGAAGGTTATTTCCGAGACATTAGCACCTTTGGAGGTTGTACAGCAGGGCCAGCAGCAGCGCTGGAAAATATGCGTATTATCGAACAAGAGCACCTTGTAGAAAATTGCGCCCATATGGGGGAATACTTGTATGCAAAGCTGATAGACCTGAAAGAATGTTTTCCGCTCATAGGTGACGTGCGTGGAAAAGGGCTTTTCCTGGGTATTGAACTGGTAAAGGATAGGGAGAGCCGAGAACCCGTCCACGAGTCGGTCACGGCGAAGATAGCCGGCCTTTGTATGCAGCGAGGATTGATCATTGGCAGAACTAACCGTTCATTCAAAGAGTATAACAATACTTTGTGTTTTAGCCCTGCGCTGACTATTACCCAACAGCAAGCTGATTCTATTGTCGAAAAACTGACAGAAGCTTTTGAAAGTTTGGGTGAGATTTAGCCAATCAAGTTTAGTTACAGACATTCCTTCTGTTTTGCCCGCTTTTGAAGCGGGTTTTTTTGTCTCTGGTATGTGTAAATAGTTTATTTGATGAAGATCACAAACTTCCCTGGGGAATACATAGAGCTTGCACCGAACTGGTGCGCTGTTTTGGGGCAAATCTGGCCTAATAATGATTTAGTTTGGCTCTATTTCTGGCCCTATAGCCAGGGTTATTGTGTAGATACCCAAGCGAGGATTGGTACAGAGCATTAAGGATAGTGTGAACTGGCGCCATGAAACCAATTGGACATCAATGCAAATCAAGCTCAAAGAGGACGTGACAATGATTACCAACAAACTCAAGAAATCAACACTAGTTAAATCAATTGCTCTGGCATCAACTCTGCTTTGTTCTGTAGCAACTCAAGCTGCTGAGCAGGTAACAATTGGTTATCAAGGGATGTACAACCCAATGAAGTACGCCATTGATACCAAGTTATTTGAAGAAAAAACTGGTTATGAGATCAAATGGCGCAAGTTCGACTCTGGTGCAAAAGCGATTACCGCGATGGCAGCAGGTGCAGTTGACATGACCGTAGCAGGATCTAGCCCAATTGCCAGTGCTGCAAGTAAAGGCATTGAGATGGAGTTGATATGGATAATGGAAAACATCGCTGATGCAGAAGCGTTGGTCGTTAAAGACGGTAGCGGTATCTCGTCACCATCTGATCTGAAGGGCAAGAAAATCGCGGTACCTTTTGTTTCGACAACCCACTTCCATATGCTATTTGCACTAGAACAGTTTGGTCTATCGGAAAAAGACCTGAAGCTAATCAACATGCAGCCAAATGCTATCATGGCCGCATGGCTGCGAGGTGACATCGATGGCGCATTCATTTGGGATCCTGCTCTAGGCAAAATCAAGCAAGATGGTTCCGTGCTTATTACTTCAAAACAACTCGGATCCTGGGGTAAACCAACGTTTGACGGCATGATTGCCAGCAAAGCGTTTACCGCTGAAAATGAAGAATTTGTCGTCAAATTCCTTTCCACACTGGCATCAGTTGATAGTGAATACGTTGCTGGTCGCGAGTCTATGACAGCTGAAAGCCCGATGGCGAAGTCAGTAGCCAAAGTAGTTGGTGGTGACCCAGAAGGTGTGGTTGCAGCAATGAAATTGTATGAATTCCTGGATTTCGATGGTCAGCTTTCTTGTCAGTGGCTGGGCTGTGGTGCAGAAGGTGGTGCGACTAAAGCACTGAAATCTACATCAGAGTTTCTGCTGAAAGAGAAAAAGATCACGGAGCTACAACCTGACTACAGCATGTACGTGAATCCGACATTTGCAGAAAAAGCGAAAGCCTCACTGTAATCATAGTTAACATCGACACATGGAGAGCGTCAGTATGACAACAGATAAAGTTCTAAAGATACAGGATGTATCAGTGATATATGAAGATCGCCAAGGTGGTGATCCGGTGACTGCACTGTCAGGAGTCAATCTGGAAATCGAACAGGGAGATCTTGTTGTCGCACTTGGCGCCTCTGGCTGCGGAAAAACAACACTTTTAAACCTCATGGCTGGTTTTATCCAGCCAACGGATGGCTACCTAACTTTAGGAAACTCGCAGGTAGAAGGTTTGCCAAGGGTTCAGATGGGTAAGGACATTGGTGACCAAATTCTTGGGCCTGGTGCTGAACGTGGAGTTGTGTTCCAAAAGCATGCGCTATTTCCATGGTTGAATGTGCTGGAAAACACAGCGTTTGGCCTAAAGCTGCAGGGCTTTAGTAAAGAAGAGCGTAACGAGCGAGCGGCTAAATATCTGAAGCTAGTTGGGTTGGAAGACTTCCATGACCATAAGATTTATCAGTTATCTGGCGGTATGCAGCAGAGGGTCGGTATTGCACGTGCATTAACGAATGACCCAAGTATTCTACTGCTTGATGAGCCCTTGGGGGCGCTTGATGCCCTAACTCGTGAAGTATTACAGGAACTTCTATTAGATGCCTGGCAGGCAACTAACAAGATGATGTTTTTTATTACCCACAGTGTAGAAGAAGCGCTGTTCATGGCTTCCCGCCTGATTGTAATGTCTCCTCGACCGGGCAGAATTACGCACAGTTTTGAACTGGATTTCAATAAGCGTTTTCTAGAGTGCCGCGACGCACGCAAGGTCAAGTCAATGCCGGACTTTATTGAAATGCGGGAAAAGATCCTTTCGATTATTCATCAGGATGAACAGCCGGAGGTAGCAGCATGAGCATTAGCCAACAGTCAGTCATTCTCTCAAAAGAGTCAAGTTCGTCTGCTGAGTTGAAAGAAGTAGAGTACAAGCCAGTGAAAAGTTATAGCGAACAGGAAACTTATGCTCCGGAACCTCATCTGATCAAGCTATTTGGTAAAATAAAAGCCTATACGCTAACACCAGGTGAATACTATGGTGAACCAGGTCAGGGTAACTCACGACTGATCTCTATTCTCTCTTCAATTTGCTTTGTATTGCTCTGGGCACTGGTTACCGAAGCTGGTTGGGTTAAACCCCTGTTCTTGCCTTCGCCAATTTCTGTTGCAGAACGTTTTGTTGACCTCTGGGTCGATGGTTTCGCTGGTGTTTCATTAGTAGACCACCTGACCTCAAGTTTAACTCGTGTATTTGGAGCCTTCTTATTCGCCGTTCTTACTGCCATTCCGGTAGGTATCTTGATTGGTAGTAATGTCTGGGTACGTGGCATCTTTGACCCCTTGATTGAGTTTTATCGTCCGTTACCACCGCTAGCCTATCTTCCGTTAGTTATTATTTGGCTTGGCATCGATGAGACAAGCAAGATTACACTGATTTATTTGGCGATGTTTGCTCCTATTGCTCTTAGCGCGAGGGCTGGTGTCTCATCGGCTAAGAGCGAGCAAATTCAGGCAGCATATTCCATGGGAGCCAGTAAGGCGCAGGTGCTTTATCACGTGATTATTAAAAGCGCGATGCCGGAGATACTGACAGGTCTGAGAATCGGTATCGGATTTGGGTGGACGACTCTGGTTGCCAGTGAAATGGTGGCTGCCGAGGCTGGTATTGGTTACATGGTTCTGAATGCTGCTGAATTTCTGGTTACCGATGTGGTTATCGCGGGTATCGTAATTATCGGTCTGATAGCCTACTCGTTTGACTTATTCATGCGCTATCTGGAGCAGAAACTGGTTCCGTGGAAAGGATATTAGTGCGATAGGTCTGCTTAAAGTTACTTAAATTAACGGGAGAGTCTCTCCCGTTTTTTAATCCTAAATAAACCTTCAGTATTAACACTCGATACTGGTACCAAAGATATCCATATTTGGTGCTAATGACGGTATGTGCGAGCTCATATACTGATTTCAGTCCCCAGAAAAAAGATAAGGTAAACGATTTTGTTTGAGTCTTTTCTGATTATTTTGCCTGTAGTCATGTTGGCGGCATTAGTTCGTGGATATGCAGGCTTCGGTTTTACTGCCATCGCTGTGGTTGGTATGAACTTCTTTCTTTCTCCTCAGCAGAGTATTCCTGTAGTACTAGGGTTAGATGTCCTTTGCAGTGTCGGTTTGTTGCGTCAGGCGATCCGTCAGGCCGATATGAGCACTTTTAAAGTTCTCACTTTGGGGTCGATTTTGGGTATTCCATTTGGACTAAGCCTATTAGTACTGATCCCTGAAGAGGTTCTAAAGCTACTTATCTGTATTGCTATTTTGCTTTTCTCTATGGTGCTTATCTTTGATTTTCGCCTTCGAAGCGCAGAGGGAATGGCTACAAAACTAAGCTTTGGGATGGCAAGTGGTGTGGGGACAGCTGGTGCCTCGGTTGGAGGTCCAATGATAGTTTGTTATATGCTGTCGAGCCCTCTTACGCCAAGTGCGCAACGCGCCACCATGATTCTGTTTTTTATCGTCAGCGAACTATTAGCACTGGTGGCATTGTTTGCTGGAGGTCTGGTAGACGTGCATATTTTAACGATGTTAGCCAGCTTACTGATACCCACACTGGTGATCGTTCGCATGGGGCAATGGCTGTTTAACCGATACCCGCCTAAATCCCTTAAACATTTTGCTCTACCTATTATGGTGATGGTTTCTATTCTAGGGATCAGCGCCTCTATTAAACAACTTATCGCTTAAAGCATCTGGCAAAAAGGAATTTTTAATATGGCAACGGAATGTAAAACTGATATTCATCCTGCGTTAGTTGGTTCGCTGAGTAAATCCCCATCGGCGGAACGGATAATTAACTTCGGACCCGGTCCAACATCCTTACCTAAAGGAGTTGAACAAAAGATTGCAGATAGTTTTAACAAACCGGAGCTCACATCTCTTGCTTTGTCCCATAGGGCTCCAGAATTTCAGGTGATATTAGAAAATGTTGTGGCGACTACTAGAAGGGTTATGAACATACCTGATGACTACGAGGTACTGTTTACACACGGGGGAGGTCATGGTCAGTTCGCAGCCGTTCCTCTTAACCTCTGTCGTGAAGAGACTGATGTTGCTACCTACATTGTAAACGGTACGTGGTCAGCTAGAGGAAGAGACGAAGCAAAAAAATATTGTCAGGTTGAAACGATCGATGGTAGTGACCCCGAGACAGGCGCATTTACTACTTTCCCTTCGCTGAATGAAGAGGATATAAATCCCGAGAGTAAGTATATCTACCTTTGTTCCAACGAAACGGTAAACGGTATCGAACTGCACCGACTGCCGAAACTACCAAAATCTCGCAGTCATATTCCCCTAATTGTTGATGCAAGCTCAGATTTTACCAGTAAACCTATTGATTGGCTTAGAGACGGTGTAGGTGTGCTCTTTGCGTGTGCATCTAAGAACATCGGCCATCCGGGACTAACCATGACCGTTATTCGAAAGGATCTCATTGGTAAGGATAAAGCATCTTCTCTATGCCCAGGAGTTTTTAATTACACTGTTAATAGTGACGCAGGTAACCTGTGGAATACACCAGCAACCTTTAATATCGAAGTTGTTGGCATTCTTATGAACTGGTTAGAACAGCAAGGTGGTGTGGAGGCGAATGAGGTGCGATCAGTAGCAAAGGCACAGGCTTTATATGAAGTAATCGATAGCTCTTTAGGTTTTTATGGTACTCCAATCGAAGATAAATCACTTCGAAGTAGAATGAATATACCTTTTAATGTTAATGGGGGAGATGAAGAGCTGACGAACAAGTTTCTGATTCAGTGCTGGGAGATGGGAGTGGTGGGCTTGCGTACACTGACCCCTTTTGGAGTCGGAGATTATCTTAGAGCAAGTCTGTACAACGGCATCACCGGGGAGGACGTGTCAGTTCTGGTTGATTTTATGGTGCGCTTTGCCGAAGCAAACGCTTAGTAGCTACAGTTATTTAGTTGACTCCCTTTTGGAGATTCCTGTAGAGGATATCTAACTGGGAGTGAGCTTCTGTCTGATGATTTATGTATCGTCACTTTTTGGCTAACGATGTAAGCCGGAGCTATGAAATCCACCCTGCATAATCATTCATTTTTAAGTTTGAAGTTAAGTAGTCTAGTTTTGCTCGGTTTAGGGAGAAACCATTCATTGTCCTTTGGCTTAACTTCAAGCAAGTATGTTATATAGGGTGATACAGAAATTTATCGGTCAATAATCTCACTAAATCATAAAGGGATACTTTCAAGTTAGGGAGTGCCACGATTTAATGACACTAAGGCGCTCTTGTCCCTTAGTTAGATGAAAATCTGACAATTCTGATTGTATTTTTCTTAACCTACAAAAAAATAGACAAACTGGAGTTTGTCTATTTTTTATTACTTTGTTTAAATTTTAAATACTCAGAGACAGATGATCACAGCATATCAAGTTGGATATAGTAGGGTAGCCAAAATCAATTAGTTATGTAGTAGCGTGAAGCAAATGTAGTTGGATACTCTATGGTATTGTTTTGTACTTGGGAGAGGTTTAAATCTAATAGAGTTGGAAACAGTTTTGACTTTTCAGCTCACTAACAGAAATGCAGCTTAAACTAATCAGTTGAGCTACCGCATTATTGCCCCATGTCGTGTTTCGTCAAGTTAGGATCTCGTTTCTTGAGAATGCAGTTTGACTAAATTCATCTAATCCGAATAACCTGCTGTTAGGGTTTTGGAATATGGGGCTTGAGAATGTTATGGCGACAGTTGTAGAACAAATAGTAAATCGAGAAATTGATGCTGTTATTGTATTTGAATCAGAAAACGTTATTGCATTTGCTGATTATGACCCGATTAACTTTGGGCATATTCTTATTTGTCCAACGTTTCCCTATGAATCGTTTATCGAGCTACCAAAACCAATTCATGATGAGATCCAAGAGGTTGCCAGAGATTTGTACTCTAGGATTATGGAAAAGTTTCAACCAGTTGGCATGTCTTTTATTCAAAATAATGGGAAGTGTAATGAGTTAGACCATCTTCATATTTTCCCACGCTATGATGATGACCAGTTTGGATGGAAAAGTAGTGAATTGGGTATTCAAACGATAGAACAGTTGAAAGAGTCGCTGATCGGCCTATAACTATAACTTCATTGGCTCGCTCTATTTTACACTAAAAGATTTAGAAGTGCTTTAGTCACAACCTTATTCACTTGAGTATCAAAATGATAAACATTAGAACGTTGTCTGTAGGTGATTTATCGGATGTACAACGCTATGCATCCAACCCTGAACTTAGCAAAATGAGTTACATTCCATCGCCTTATCCTGAAAACGGTGCTGAAGAGTGGTACAAATTTATTAGACCCAAAATAAACGCAAACCAAGTAATAGTCTATGTGGTGGAATTTTTAAATGAATTTGCTGGCATCGTTACTCTAAATGGTTTTTCTAAAGAAGAAAGACGTACCAATATTGATTATTGGATTCGAGCTGATCTTCAAGGTAAGGGGATTGGAACAAGCGCAGTCGAAAAAGTAATTAACTTGGCCGTGGAGCTTGGCATCACTCATTTCAATAGCGGTTGCCTTGCTCGAAATATGGGTTCAAAAAAGTTCTAATAAAGAACGGTTTTCAAGTCACTGAGTCTTTGATCCTTGAGGAAGGCAAATATAAAGGGCAAGAAATGTTGCTGTTCAAACAAATTCGAAGATGACATGACTTTCGGGCAGGTTTTCTACTTCGGTTCTTATTCGCCTGTGGCAAGTAGGCTAGCTCGAAAATGCCCCATTCGGTGTTAACGTAATTACTCAGTGGCGAATCGTGCCACTGGAATCACCGTACTTTTGTCCATGGTTATCCCCTGAGAGTTCGAGACAGAAAACTCCCAGTTTCGTTCAGGTGAGTAGTTATGGACTCCAATTATAGAGTTGAATACTAATTCACATGGTCTTATGCATATCTAACGCTGAACGATACAGTCACGTCCTCTAGACTTTGCTTCATATAAAGCACTGTCAGCTCTATTTACTAACGAACTCCAATCATCGTCAAATAGGGCGCGCGTAAAACCAATGCTAACTGTATAGCTGCAACAGATTTGCTCTGTAATTGAAGTGTTTTTTACGTGAGATCGGATTCTATCGGCTATAAGCATTGCTTGATCTTGCTTAACTTTGGGAAGGATGACCAAAAACTCTTCTCCCCCATAACGAAAACAAGCATCATTTTCACGACATGCTTTTTGAAGAACTCTTCCAAAGTGCTTAATCACCTTGTCCCCTTGTTCATGGCCATAGGTATCATTGATTTTTTTGAAATGGTCTAAATCAGCTAAAAGTATAGAGATGTCATTCTCTCGTCCTGCTTGCACGAATTTGGGTATAAGTTCTGTTAGGCCTCTGCGATTGTAAAGACCTGTTAGTCCATCAGTAATGGATGAGCGATAGTTTTTATTTATCATTCGGTCTGTTAGCATCCAAAACACTGAAAACGAGAGGCTAATAACTGTGATCGTAGTGACAACAAAAGACAACTTATGAACATCTGAAGCAAGATAATAATCCGCTATAGTTCCTTCTGTGAGAGCAAACATGGTTCTAAATGCCATATACGCAGCGTTTATAAACAATGTCAGATTTAATAGAAATCCCGCTCTTTTATTATCGTGTTTGACTCCTGAATAGTTCGCATATGCGGCCAAGAGACAAACAGTTACGACTAAAATAGAACGTGTCTCTATTCTAGAAGCAACAGAAGGAACAATAATCGTGTTATGAACAAAAAAAACAATTGTAAAAGCTGTAATGACGACGGACACTAATAGGAAAGATGTACTAGCTCCTCGCATTATAGTAATACCTGCCAGAAGCAAGCAAAATGCTATTGTATATGTACAGTTTGAAAAAAGTACTATATAAGTTGAAGCTTGTGTAAAACCAAGCAAAAGTGGCGCTATGCTAATACCTAAAAATAGAGCAGCATAGCCAATATAATTTACGCCAACAGCAGTTCCAGCAAACATGTATTTGTGAGTAAGTAGTAAAGCACTAGCCACTGTGATTGCTAACAAAGAGCTGTATACGGCTAGGGTATAGGTATCCATAGCCCTCCTCAATTGTAAGAAACTCAAAACTTTCTTAGATAAGTATCACGTATTTTTTGACTCAATGCGTTAGTTAGAGGCTTCAATCTTTTATATATTTGATACAACTCAATTTTTGAGCATATCACAACTAAAATACACTATCAGATGTAGATGTTTTGTATAATTATTAACAAATATGCATAAAATAGAGCTCAATACTCGTAAGGTTGATGAGAACTATTGTCCATTTCCTGTTACATCGACCACCACTAGAAACTATGGTCGTTGTCGTTTTGAGATACTTAAAATTATGCGAAGGGTAGGTTTTAGCTAAAGCGCGTAACTCACTAATAAGATGGTACGCCCCACCCACACGCTAAACTTAACATTGTTAGGTTCAGTTAAATAAAGGTGACCATCATGACTACTATTCGCGTTATCGGCATCGATTTAGGAAAAAATACATTTCACCTTATCGGCCATGATTATTCAGGCAGAGAAGTCTTCAGGAAGAAGCTTAACAGACAAAAATTACTTCAATTATTATCCGTTCATGAGCCCGTTATTGTTGCGATGGAAGCTTGTGGTGGTGCTCATTGGTTGGCGAGACGGTGCGAGTCTTATGGGCATCAAGTTAAGTTGGTTCCTGCTCAGTATGTTAAACCTTACGTAAAAATAAACAAAAATGATTTCATTGATGCTGACGCAATTGCAGAAGCGTCAATGCGTCCAAATATGCGTTTTGTTTCTCCAAAAAGCGAATTAGCACAAGTGTGTACTGTTGTTCGTAAAATCAGAGCAGGTTATATCAAGGAAAGAACAGCATGCATGAATAGGATAGGTTCAATTCTTCTGGAGTTTGGAATAAGTTTTCCGAGAGGGCATCACAACATGAAGAACCTATTTCAGTATCTAGCCGACAATAAAGAACCCGTTCCACCAATGTTAGTTTTGGAGCTTAGAGATCAGTTAGATCATTACAATCAGTTGAATACATGGATTAAAGAGCAGGAAAAGAAATTAGAAAACTTGCTGAAAGATGATGAATTGTTATCTCTTTTACAAAGTGTTCCAGGAGTTGGGCCAATGACCGCATCTTGTTGTTTGTCAGCGGTTGTGAACCCTCACGATTTTGCTAATGGTCGTAATTTTGCCGCTTGGATTGGTTTAACCCCGCATCAATATTCTACTGGTGGTAAATCAAGAATGCTTGGGATATCCAAACGAGGAAACAAAGAGCTCAGAGAATTATTTGTCCATGCAGCTAGAGCTGTTATCTGGAGGGATGGGACGGCGGAACGTAACTTTGGCTCTTGGCTCATTGATCTGAAGCAACGCAAGCCATTCAATGTTGCACTTGTAGCTTTAGCAAACAAATTAGCTCGGATAGCATGGTCAGTAATGGTTACCCATAAAGCTTTTGAAGTAAGAGTTTAAATCAGATTTGCAGATGATATATAAAGATGACAAAACGGTTAGACCACCAGATTGAAGACCTGATGGACAGAACAGCAACATAGAATGCTTTCACGCTTTTGAGGACAATCTGGCGCGGATCTCATCGTGGAGCTGGGGCTAAAGAAAAAGTCTCAATTAGACTCCGAATACATTAGCGCAAACCAGCTCCGTTATTTTTGATTTATCATTTGCAAAAACGGGGCGTACCATACATTCTGTCCAGAGATGTGCTGAAGGCGATTTCGGTAAACTGTGGCTTTAGGTAATATTTTATAAACCAAAACAATTGGTACTTTGTTACATAAAAATAAAATATAAAGGCGAACCATCAGGCTCGCCTTTAAAGTATCAAATTAGTTTCCAACTTAGTTATCAGTTCTCAACTTAGTTATCACAGTTTCCAACTTAGTTATCTGTGATCAAAACATGTCGTTACTCTTCATACTCAGAAATAGTCGGGCATGAACAGATTAAGTTCCTATCGCCGTACACGTTGTCGACTCGGTTCACGGTCGGCCAGTATTTAGATATTTTAGTCTGTGTAGACGGAAAACAAGCCAGTTCACGTGAATAAGGTCGATTCCACTCAGAAGAAGAAAGGTCCACTTGCGTATGTGGCGCGTTAACCAGAGGGTTATTGTCTAGCGGCCACTCACCATCCTTCACGCTATTCATCTCATGGCGAATGGCAATCATCGCTTCACAGAAACGATTTAACTCTTCCAAATCTTCTGATTCAGTTGGTTCAATCATTAATGTTCCCGCAACAGGGAAAGACATTGTTGGCGCATGGAAGCCGTAATCCATTAATCGTTTAGCGATATCTTCTTCGCTAATACCTGTCTCTTCTTTCAACGGGCGAATATCAATAATGCACTCGTGCGCAACACGTCCTTTCGTACCGCGATAAAGAACAGGGTAGTGAGGGAGTAAACGTTCCATTACATAGTTAGCATTTAAAATCGCTACTTTGGTCGCTTCAGTTAACCCTTGTTCGCCCATCATTGCGATATATGCCCACGATATAGGAAGAATAGAGGCACTGCCCATATCTGCTGCTGATACTGCGAAATCTTCACCTTCTAATCCACCTTCAATGTGGCCAGGGAGGAAGGGGGCTAAATGTGATTTGACACCGATTGGCCCCATACCCGGACCACCGCCACCATGTGGAATACAGAATGTTTTATGCAGATTTAAGTGAGAAACGTCTGAGCCAATGAAACCTGGAGTGGTTAAGCCCACTTGAGCGTTCATGTTGGCTCCATCAAGATAAACCTGACCACCCGCTTCATGAACCATATCGCAGACTTGCTGTACCTGTTCTTCGTACACTCCGTGTGTAGAAGGATAGGTGATCATGATGCTGGAAAGATTGTCTCGGTGTTTTTCTATTTTGTCTGCTAAATCTAGGATGTCGATGTTGCCTGCGTCGTCACATTTAACTACAACCACTTTCATCGAGACCATAGATGCCGTTGCAGGGTTAGTACCGTGAGCAGAACTAGGAATCAAACAGACATTACGGTGCCCTTCATCTCGACTTTGATGATAGCGTTGGATAGCTATGAGGCCAGAGTACTCCCCTGATGCACCGGAATTAGGTTGTAATGAGAACTCATCATACCCGGTGATTTCACACAGCATGGTTTTGAGAGACTCAGCCAGTTTGCTATACCCCAGCGTTTGTTCTTTAGGAGCAAATGGATGCAATGCTCCAAACTCAGGCCAAGTGACAGGAATCATTTCTGCAACCGCATTTAACTTCATGGTACAACTGCCAAGCGGGATCATACCGTGAGTTAATGAAAAATCTTTATTTTCTAGCTGCTTAAGATAACGCATCATCTGTGTTTCGCTGTGGTGCGTATTGAAAACAGGGTGTGTTAAGAAACTCGACTCACGACGGCAACACTCTGGTATAACGGCAAATTCATTATTGGCGATAGCCGCTGATAACGAATTGATATCTTCATTAATATCAAAAACCGAGAACAATTTGGCAATGTCTTGCGTGGTGGTGGTTTCATCAAAGCTGACACCGAGCTTTTCGTCAAACTTACGCAAATTGATGTCTGATTGAAGCGCTTTGGCATACAGTGCGTCAGTATTACTAGCTGTTTCGATGGTAATGGTATCGAAGTAGCTGTTGTTGCTTAACTCATAACCTGATTTAGTTAAACCAGCCGCTAAAATAGCCGTCATGTGATGGGTTCGACGAGCAATAGTTTTAAGCCCTTCACTTCCGTGGAATACAGCATAGAACGAGGCCATATTGGCAAGCAATGCTTGAGCAGTACAAATATTCGATGTCGCTTTTTCGCGGCGAATATGTTGTTCGCGAGTTTGCATCGCCATACGAAGTGCTTGGTTGCCTTTTGAGTCGATAGAGACACCAATAACGCGCCCTGGCATTGTGCGTTTATGCTTGTCTTTCGTTGCCATAAATGCGGCATGCGGACCACCGTACCCCATAGGTACACCGAAGCGCTGTGCACTGCCGATAACTACATCTGCACCCATCTCTCCAGCCGGTTTTATCAGCGTTGAAGCAAGAAGATCAGTTGCTACGGTGACTAATGTTTTGTTCGCTTGGGCTGATGAGATAACGTCGGTTAGGTCCGTTACTTCACCAGTGGTTGACGGATACTGGAGTAGGGCACCAAATGCGTCTTGTTCTGGTAATGACTCTATAGGGCCAATAACAACTTCAAAGCCGATAAAGGTCGCACGAGTTTTAACTACTTCGATAGTTTGAGGATGGACATCGTCGGCCACAAAAAACGTCTTGCTTTTGCTTTTACCTGCACGTTTACACAGGGTCATTGCTTCCCCTGCTGCTGTTGCTTCATCTAACAATGACGCGTTAGCGATTTCCATACTAGTGAGGTCCATGACCATCTGTTGGTAATTTAACAGAGCTTCTAAACGACCTTGAGAAATTTCAGGCTGATAAGGAGTATATGCGGTATACCAACCCGGATTTTCAAATACATTTCGTAAGATAACGTTTGGTACAAAGGTGTTGTAGTAACCTTGGCCTATAAAAGTACGCTTGATCTGATTGAGTTCGGCGATTTTTTTCAGTTCGACTAACATATCAGATTCGCTCATAGGCGCATCTAGAGAGAGTGGTTTCTCTAATCGAATTGTGCTGGGTACGGTTTGGTCGATCAACTGTTCTAGGCTATCAGCCCTAACTGTTTTCAGCATTTCTTGCTGATCGGTTTTGTTTGGACCGTTGTGGCGAGAAACAAATTCGTTTTGTGTGCTTAGGTGTTGAAGTAGTTCTGTCATTTCCTTTGTACCTTATTAAAAAGCTGCCCAAATGAGGCAGCTTCCTATTAGTTTCCTAAATTATTCTTCTTCAATACTGCTTAGGTATTCTTCAGCATCCGTTAAGTCGTCTAGCTCTGAAGGGTCAGACATCTTAATTTTTGCAATCCAGCCACCTTCATAAGGTTCTTCATTGATGAGTTCAGGGCTGTCACCTAGTTCTTCGTTGACTTCTACAATTTCGCCTGTGATAGGTGTGTAAATGTCGGAGGCCGCTTTTACAGATTCAACCAAAGAAAAGCTTTCGCCTGCTTCAATTTCGCTTTCAATTTCAGGTAGTTCTACGAAAACCACGTCACCTAACATCTCTTGAGCGTGCTCTGAAATACCGATAGTTACAGTACCATCACCGTTGTCTTTTACCCATTCATGGCTCTCTGTAAACTTCAGGGTGTTGTCCATTTCATTGTCTCCAAACTGTTAATATCAATAATTGTAAAACTGTGTGTTCAAAGTGAAACCACTTTGACGAGTTAACCTAAGTGTGCGTGCAATAAAAGCATAGAAGCACTATAAAAAAATGAAGTATGTACTATTTAACCGCATTAATTTTGGTTGAGCTCGACTGAATAATGTTGTCATTGTTATGTGCTTACTGCCTTTCGCGCAACCGATTGCATTATAGAGTTAGTAGCATTGACATATTGGTAACATAACCATTGTTTTTTCAATAATCAATTAAAAATTTCCAATAGGAAACATAATTTCGTATGGTTTTAAAAATTGAAGAGAAAATGTTGCCGTTTCCTTATTTTTGAGCTTCATGTAACAATAAGGACATGCATAACAAGATCAAATGGATGAACAATGCCTATTGAAAACTTAGATGAATACCCGTCGATTAAACTAGAGAAGCAGGGAAGCAGTGAAACGATAGAGCCTCTAAAGCTAGGGCAAAAAATAAAAGATATACGCTCTAACTTGGGAATAACGTTAGAGGAGGCAAGTCAACGGACGGGACTTGCGCGTTCGACACTTTCGAAAATCGAAAATGAGCAGATATCGCCAACATTTCAGGCGATGCAAAAACTTGCCTCAGGTTTACAGATAGACATGCCCCAATTATTTGAACCGCCAAAGTCAATAATGGCGAGCGGCCGCAGAGACCTTACCATGCAAGGGCAAGGCAAGCCTCATCCAACACCAACCTATGAACATGAATTACTCGCTACTCAGCTTACACATAAAAAAATGATGCCCTTTAAGAGTCGTATTCGTACACGTCGTATAGAAGATTTTGTTGATTGGGTAAAACACGATGGTGAGGAGTTTCTGTTGATTTTAGAAGGGGAGGTGACACTCTATACGGAGTATTACGAGCCGATTAACCTTAAAGAGGGTGACAGTGCTTATTACGATGCAAACATGGGGCACATGCTGACATCCGTGAGTGAACAAGATGCATTAATCCTTTGGGTGACAGCGAAATGATCTGGAATAACGAGGTTATGTTGTTCTATTTATGTACAGCAAACGTTAAATTAACGCGTGATAAATTTAAAACAATCTGTTATTAATGATTTTCATAGTGGAAAATGTTTACTATTGGAAACACTGCTATGCCAATAGTTTGAATCTTTATGGAGAAAGTGATGACAGATTTACTTAAGACCCCTTTACACGCACTGCACATTGAAGCTGGTGCAAAGATGGTTCCGTTTGCTGGGTACGATATGCCAGTTCAATATCCACTCGGAGTAAAGAAAGAGCATCTACATACGAGAGATGCTGCTGGGTTATTTGATGTTTCTCACATGGGGCAATTACGTTTAAAAGGCGCTAATGCCGCAAAAACGTTGGAAGCTCTCGTGCCTGTCGATATTATCGATCTTCCTGCAGGTAAACAGCGCTATGCATTTTTCACGAATGAACAAGGCGGTATCTTAGACGATTTAATGGTGACCAATTTTGGTGATCATATTTTTGTTGTTGTGAATGCGGCATGTAAAGAGCAAGATATCGCGCATTTGAAAGCAAACCTTTTAGATGGTGTTGAGTTAGAGCAAATAGAAGATAGAGCTTTACTTGCTCTTCAGGGACCAAAGGCCGCGGATGTATTAGCGTCATTTCAACCTTCTGTCGCTGATATGGTCTTTATGGATGCGCAGATCATCGATATAGATGGGATTGAATGTTATGTAAGTCGGTCTGGGTATACCGGTGAAGATGGTTTCGAACTATCTGTTCCCGCTGATAAAGCAGATTCATTTGCCCGTAAACTTACCGCTATCGATGCCGTTGAATGGATAGGTTTAGGTGCTCGAGATTCGTTACGTTTAGAGTGTGGGTTGTGTTTATATGGCCATGATTTAGACGCATCAACAACACCTGTCGAGGCGAGTTTACTTTGGGGGATTAGTAAAAATCGCCGCAGCGAAGGTGAGCGAGCCGGTGGTTTTCCAGGCGCAGACATAATCCTAAATCAGATCATAACAAAAGACATTCTGCGTAAACGTGTTGGCTTAGTTGGACAAACCAAAGCACCGGTGCGTGAAGGTTGTAAGCTATTTGACGCACTAAACAATGAAATTGGTGTTGTGACCAGTGGTACCGCTGGACCTAATGCAGGTAAGCCCGTTTCTATGGGATATGTTGCAACAGAATTTTCAGTTATTGGAACAGAAGTTTTTGCTGAAGTTCGCGGTAAAAAACTGGCGATGACAGTGGAAAAAATGCCGTTCGTGGCGCAAAGGTATTACCGAGGCTAGAACATCTACCAATATAGGTTATCGAGCTTGCTCAGTTAGTAAGCTCGGTACAATTAATCTCCTCGTATTTTTCTTATTCAATTTATTGTCTTCCGATTCTAATGAGGTTGTATGCTGTTCATCCATTTACCAATAGCGCGCACAACTTTGGGCTTAATTTAAGATTCCTAAAATCAGCTAAAAAGACTATTATTTAACTAATGAAAACAATATAGGTAAGTAATATGCTAAAAAGGCTGGCTTTAGGGGTTTTCACAGTCGTGCTCTCAGTCTCAATTAGTGCGTCAGAAATTGAAACCTATATAGTTAATGGTACGGTTACTTCAACTTCAGCGTATCCTTCGTATGCTCGTCTTTATTACAACGAGTACGGAAATTATGGTTACTGCGGTGGGACATTTATTGATGCGACTCATGTTTTAACTGCCGCCCATTGTGTCGATTTGGATGATACCGACGCCACAGAAATAAGACTACTTTTTACAGTGGCGGTTCCTAATCTCGATGATGAAGATGATATCTCAAATGCGTCTAAATACTATATTTCTAAGTTTTATGTCCATGAAGATTATGACTCGTCGCAATTAACCAACGATATTGCAATTTTGGTACTAGAAGAAGCGGCTAACTTAAGCTCTTATGCCGAGTTTGTTAGTTCTGAGAATGAATATAGAATTGACGGGGGAGGGGGACGAACCAAACATTTATTGCTGTTGGCCACGGAGACACCTCAACAGGGGTAGATAACTCGACTGAGTTATTAGAGACAGAGGTCGATTATGTGGAGAATTCTGCTTGTACTGATTACTCTTCTAGCGGCGTGCCAGACAGTCAGTTATGTATGACGGGTATGCTTGATTCAGGAACTGGTTTACTTAATGCGACATGCAACGGCGATTCTGGTGGACCTCTATACTGGACTGAGGGTTCGGGTAAACAAGTAGGCATTACGAGTTATGGTCCGGGTACAGATACAGGATGTGGAGACCCAAACATAACAGCTACTTCTGTATTTACTGAAGTTGTCGACTATGCTGGTTGGATAACGAATGTAAAAAATGGATTAGTAACGGCAACCTATACAACCAGTGAGAGTGACCGCGAATATTATCGAGAAAATGGTAGTTTACCTAATGCTGTAACCGACATTTTGGGGTCTGGCGATGGTGGTGGTAGTGTTCCTTTATGGCCACTATTAGTTATGCTTGGAATGGCAATCTTTAGGAAGAAATAGATTTAATAAGAGTGAAATTAAAAGGAAGCATTTAGCTTCCTTTTTTATTTTAGGTGTTCTATGCGTAAATAATTAGCAGCCTGAAGTTTCTAATTCGTACACAGGATCGTCGTCTTCGTTAATGGCTTGGGTATACTTAACCCAACAGTTTCCTGACTTCGGAGTTCCAGAGTTGTCGGTATCAAATCCGATATAGAGATAATAGGCACCTTCTTCTTCAGTCACTAAATCACCGTCTATCAATATTGCGTACTTAATATCGGTGTTATCAATATAGTTCCAAATAAGATCCCATTCGTCATCATCCTGTATATTGTTTTTGTTAAGGTCGAGGTAAGTAAGGCGGTTGGAATTACTACCGTCACGGACTTTGACATAACCTAACTGAGACTTGGCGAAAACAATATCGTTAACCGATTGCATGCTCGCTTTAACACCACGTAATACACTGATTCGCGATTCTTGCTGTAGATTGAGAAAGCGAGGTGCAGCAGTCACTGCTAATATCCCTAAGATAACAATAACAACGACCAGTTCGATGAGAGTAAAACCATTCTTTTTCATATGCATTCATTAAAAATATACTCAACGTAAATATAAATTGAACTGGGAGTTCGAGCAACCGCTAGCCACTTGAAATGCGGGGCTAGCGGTGTTTAAGACTCAATGCATATAACGATTTAAAACACTAAATGTGCGACACCAGCGATAACTGGTAACGTAATGAGGGTACGTAGAATAAATATAGTGAAAAGCTCTATAAAATTAACCGGTATGCGGCTGCCTAACAGTAAGGCGCCAACCTCTGACATATAGATAAGTTGAGTCACTGACATTGCTGCAATTACGAAGCGGGTAATTTCGCTATCTACAGAAGAGATTATAATGGCAGGAAGAAACATATCCGCAAAGCCAACCATCATAGTCTCTGATGCCGCTACCGCTTCCGGGATACCAAGTAACTCTAAATAAGGTACAAATGGTGTGCCTAATATTGCGAACAAAGATGTGTATTCAGCAACAATCAATGCAAGCGTTCCTAGGCCCATAACCACAGGTAGTACGCCAAAGACCATATCAATCGCGTTTTCAATGCCGTCATTGGCTATTTTTTTAAAGCTTTTAACTTGGGATGCTTTATTCAACGCGAGGTTAAAACCCCAAGAGAAGGCGTTGTGATTGTCGGGGATAAGGTCAACGTCTTTTTCTGGTGAACTACCATCGACATAGATGTCTTTTTTGCGGCTTAATGGTGGCAAACGAGGAATGATTATCGCAGCGACAATACCCGCAAGACAGATGGAACCGTAAAACGGTAAAAAGTAGGCTTCTAATCTTACTTGAGCTAACACAACTAAACTAAACGTAATAGAAACCGCCGAAAAAGTTGTTCCTACGACAGCCGCTTCTCTTTGGGTATAAAACTTATTGTCATATTGTTTACTTGTCAACAATATACCTACACTGCCATCACCTAACCAAGAGGCCATACAATCGATGGCGCTTCGACCGGGTAAATTAAATATTGGGCGCATCACTTTACTTAATAGTGTGCCAACCAATTCAAGTAAGCCAAAGTTCAGCAAAAGAGGGAGCAGTAAACCAGCGAAGATAAACACAGAGAAAAGGGTTGGAAGTAGGCCTTCTAACACTAAACCTCCCGTATTTTCCTCCCATATGGCTTTTGGCCCGAAATGGTAATAAGTCATGACAACCGCTAGTCCACCAATTACACGGACAGTAAGCCAAAGTAGGGACGGTGAAAAGAGGCGGTCTAAAAAGGTATTATTTTTAATAAACGATGGCTTAAATATGCGGTATAAGAGTGAAGCAATGGCCATGAAGGAAATAATGGTCGTAACAAGAGGAACCACGTGGTCCCCAAGGATTGAAATTAAGCTCTTAGCAAGTACGGCTACAGGGATAGTAATATCACCCTGATAGCTGATAGGGGCCATGAATAAAAATAAACCCAATAGAGAAGGAATTAAAAAAATCCAAAAGGTGCTTTTTTTGTTTTCAAGCTGGGTAACTTGGGTATCGTTTTGCATCTGAGGTCTCTAAATATCTTAGTGTGATTTGCCTGTGTCCTTGGCATAGTTATTCACTAAACATCCCTATTTAGTCAGAGTGGCGCAAGATTAACGGTTGTTGCTTTTAATTGCAATAGTATTCACTTAAATGTGGGTTATATTCAGAGAACACGGTTGTATAGATAACCTGACATAGATAATTGTATCGTATAGGTGGATGGTGCCGACGTGTGCACTTGAATGTATCTCAGATAAAATGATCCATTTCGCAATCGAATTTAATCCAGCCGCGTTTCCTTTCTTCATAAACCGAAAAGGTAGGCGTTGAAAAATCTTGTTCTTTGAACAGACCTAAGGGAATGATTATCGCTTCAGGCGCACTGGTAAGCCTCAATCTCATGGTAGTACCACAACGAGGGCAAAAATCGTATGTTACTTGGTTACCAGAATCTGCAATTCGAGAATAGGAAATAACATCACCATCGATAATGGTATTTTCAGCCAGGTAACGCGCTTGAACGCCAAAGACACTGCCTGTTCTTTTTTGGCATTCGAAACAATGACAAATCGAGGTTCTTATGGGGTCACCTTTGCATCGAATAGTGACTAGGTTACATGAACAAGATGCAGTGCGAATAACAGTCATAACTCATCCCTTTAACGTATATAGTTAAAATTTAGTCGATAGTGATTAAATCTCAAATAAAAACAGTATTTTGTGTCTTTCTATATGTTCATTCAATACATGACGATTGTAAAGTTACTAGCGTGTATAGAGGCAATTGTTATATTATATCAATTGTCATAAAAATGACTTTAGCTCAATGGTGCTCACTACACAGCTACTGTATTATAATGTTTGCCAAGAATGGCAGCTCATTCGTATTGCACTATCAGTGAAATATCGATTAAGTGTACTCACTAAAGAACGATTGGATTTATTGTGTTTAGAAAAATATTCTCCCCTGTAAGCTATATTGTGTCATCGGAAGTGCCTTTAAAAAATAGGCTTCTAGCAACTGCATTGCCATTGGTTGCATTTATTACGTTATTAAGTTTAAGTGTTGACTCGAAGAAAGAAGATAGACAATTTGTCCCTATTCAATTGAAAGAAATGCCAACATACGAAAATGCGTCGAGCAAAACAGATCCTCAACAAATTGAATCTGCACCGGAATATAGTTACATCATTCAAAAAGGCGATAACCTTAGCTCTATTTTCGAACAATTAGGCTTTCCGTACAGTGATTTACTCAAAGTGATGGAAGCTGACCTTAACTATCTGATGCTCGACACGTTGCAACCTGGCAATCAGCTTTTATTTTGGGCCGAAGAAGGTGAAAAACACCTGAGTAAAATGATTCTGCAATTTAATAGCGCAGACAAGGTTTTGTATACCAGACACGACGATGATAGCTATCAGTTTCAAGATATTTCTCTACCAGGAGAGTGGAAATTAGAACCCTTCGTTGGTGAAATTCATGGGAGTTTTTCACAATCTGCGAATAAGGCGGGAGTGGGGAACAATGAAATTGAACAGATAAACACGTTACTTAAAGATAAACTTAATTTTGCAAGAGACCTTCGAGCTGGAGATCAGTTTGAAATAATTCAAAATAGACAGTATGTAGATAATCAAGCAACAGGAAAGAAAGAGGTCCAAGCTATTCGAATTCATAATCGAGGTCGGACTGTCACTGCGTTTTTACATACCGATGGTCAGTACTATGATAAAGATGGCAAGAGCTTACAAAGAGCATTCCAAAGGTACCCAACGGGTAAGCGTTATCGAATATCGTCATCCTTTAACCCTAATCGAAAACACCCTGTTACCGGTCGAGTATCGCCACATAACGGTACTGATTTCGCAACACCTATTGGCACGCCTATTTATTCAACCGGCGATGGTAAAGTTGTTTTAACAACGAATCATCCATATGCAGGCAAGTATATAGTGATTCAGCATGGCAACACCTACAAAACGCGTTATTTGCATTTGAGTAGAATATTAGTGAAGAAAGGGCAGTCTGTTTCTAGAGGACAAAAAATTGCCCTGTCGGGTAACACTGGTCGTTCAACAGGGCCGCATCTACACTATGAATTTATGATTCGAAATAAAGCCGTTAATGCCATGACGGCCAAGATACCGATGGCGAGTTCAGTCCCAAAGAAAGAGATGGGTGAGTTCAAAGCTAGAATTGCAAAGTACAACGAGTTATTAGGTGAGCAATTACTGGCGCTAAATACCAATTAATAACATTGTTTAACAGAAACAAATTCTAAAAAAGAACTGACTCTAGGTTGGTTCTTTTTTCATTGTCCCCTACAATCATCGCAAATTGATAAATAGAGATCAGAATATGCTCCAAAATGAATTTGAGATCCTAGTTAACAACCTTTGTGAACTAGAAAATTTACCCCAAGCGTTAGAATACTTAAAAAACAGTGAAGACGAAGAGATAGCACAAGCAGCTCAATCATTGTCTGGACAGTTTGCGTTGGCAGAAATTGATGGTGAAAAGCGCATTTATCATGTGACAGTGCAGGAAAATGAATCTGGCGAAGAAGAAGAGTTTGTAGAGCATGTGATGAATGAAGGTGAGGATATTATCGGATTTGTTGCTTGGTTCTTTTTCGCTATGTTTGATGTTAAACACAAAGATACATATCAAACTGCGGGTAAAACTTATAAGCAACCTAAGCGAAGCTAAAAAAAGGCGCGCTAAACTAGCGCGCCAAAAGCAGTGGATGCATGTTAATAAGTACACTCTAAACGTTGAGTGATAATGGAACAAATACCGAACTAAAAAAGTTACCGCATTTTGAAAATTTCCTTGTGAAACTTGTCTTCAGGTAGGCCAGTTAACGCCAAATGATTCTGTAGGCTCTTGCCAAATTCGCTTGGTCCACAAAAGCTAACATCATAAGTCTTACCTGCCATTTTAGTGATGATCTGCTCTCCATTTAATAGCTCACCTTTTTCTGCGTCAACAATGTGAAGTTCTATAAAATCGAGATGGTCTAGTACCTTAATTATTTCATTTTCGAAAAAAGCTTCTTTCTTACTATTTACACAGTAGAAAAGCTCGATTTTCTGAAATGCTTGGTGCGCTTTATCAGCTCGGCGTTTTAACCAGTAGATTCGGGATATAAAAGGGACAATACCAATACCTGCACCGACCCAAACTTGATGCTCTTGAACAGACATTTGGAAACGGCCATAACTACCTTCAACGGTTACTTTTTGATTCTCGTCTAAACTGTTTACCAACTGATGAGTGTAATCGCCCAGGTCTTTAACACCGAATGAAATGAGTTGGTTATTTCTGTCATAATCTAAAATCGAGAATGGATGTGGAGCTTCTCCATCATGAAAATCAAGATAGGCAAACTGTCCCTCTTTATAGTCAATTTCTTTGTTAAGTTGCACAGTGAAACGAACAACAGAATTGTTGTTATCGGCAGTTTTAAATTTAGTAACGTCGGAAACCTTGCCATCGACTTTATTACTTTTCCCGATTTTGCCAGTTAGTGACATGACTGAGCAGCAAACGCCAATAATGGATAAAGCAACAATGACAACATTCATAGGAATTGAAGCCACGTTCCAGTTGAGCAACATTACCGAGTGGAATACGCCAGCCAGAACAAGTATGCCGCCGAGTTTATGTGTGAATTTGAATTTTTTGTAGCTGATGGCTTGTACGAGGCTGATTATGCTAAATATTAAAAAGACTTTAAATGAGATGTCACCAACTTGCTCTGCAACTGCATGCCAATTAATACCTTCCAATGCAGGTCGTGCTCCACGATCGGGTCTTGCAATTAATTGTGCTTCTACAAGCCAAGGGCCACTCTTTACGATGAGCCAATGCATGATCAGCGTAACCGTTGCCGCTATACCTAAATTCTTATGCAAAGCGTAGCCTTTATCTAAACCTTTTACTTTAGATTCGACCCAACTAAAACGAGCGGCAAGCACTACGGCAAGGCACATGTAGCCTATGCTAAGTACTCCAGTATATGTTGTGAGTTGAGAGCGCCAAAAAAGAAATTGCCGAAATTTTCGTAGCCAATAAATAAGGAAGGTAACCATAGTAGTGTAAGTAAAGCCGTGAATCTAAGCATAATGTGTCAACCAAAAGTTAGTAAATCATCAGGACGGTATGTTGTATACGTGCATAATAATAGCCCGGCGGTTCGATGAAAGGTTCTTTACTTATCTTTATGTTGCTTTACAGTTATTTACAGTAGAAACAGAAAAAGGTGCCTAAAGAGGCACCTTTATGTCTAAATGCGAAAGATTAAACGCTAATCTTTACAAGTTGATTACTTATTTAACTTTTTCTACCGCGTCAGCGATGAGTTTACCCAATTCTTCCCATTTACCTTCGTCAATGAGTTTAGTTGGTACCATCCAAGTGCCACCGCAAGCCAGTACAGATGGAATAGACAGATACTCATCGATATTGGCAACGCTAACGCCACCAGTAGGCATGAATTTAACCGGATAAACAGCAGTTAATGCTTTAAGCATACCCGTACCGCCAGAAGGTTCAGCAGGGAAGAACTTAAGAGTTCGTAATCCCATTTCCATAGCTTGTTCAACTAAACTAGGGTTATTTACACCAGGAACGATAACAATATCTTTATCTAAACAGTACTGAACAGTACTAGGGTTGAAACCTGGGCTAACAATAAAATCAACACCTGCTTCTACTGCTTCGTCCACTTGCTTGTTAGTTAAGATAGTTCCTGCACCAATCAACATCTCAGGAAATTCTTTACGCATTAACGCGATTGCTTCAGCTGCACATTCTGTTCTGAATGTAATTTCAGCACATGGCATTCCGTTTTCTACTAGTACGCGGCCTAGTGGTATTGCGTCTTCTGCTTTGTTGATTGCAATTACTGGGATTACTTTTAGTGCAGCAAGTTGGTCATTTAGCGTTGTCATTTTTTCACCTAATTAGTCTAATTCTATAGAGGGCATGGCCTCTGCTGGGATTATCGCGCCAGGATATTGAATGACAGTTCCTGCCATTTTATGCGCTACTTCTGCAGATTTAATTGCAGTGCCACCGGTAAATCGTTGGGCTAGGTATCCACCGCTGAAAGAATCGCCAGCTGCGGTTGTATCAACTACATTGGATACCTTTGTGGCTGAAACATATTCTGCTATATCGTCAGTTATTACTAAACACTCTTTGCTACCTCGTTTAATGACAATTTCTTTAACGCCGGCATTGGTCGTTCTAAAGATACACTCATCGAGATCAGTGTCGCCATAAAGGTCTTGGTCATCATCAAAGGTAAGAAGCGCTATATCTGTTTTATGAAGCATTGCCATGTAGTTTTCTACTGCCGTTGCTTTGTCTTTCCACAGCTTAGGACGATAATTATTATCAAAAATCACTTTACCGCCACTCTCTCTGAAGCTGTCCAAAAACTGAAACATCACTTCACGCCCGTTATCGGTAAGTATAGCTAATGTAATACCACTTAAGTAAATGGCATTGTAGTTATGTAACTTATCGAGTAGCGCTTTCGATTCGTCTTGGTCGAAAAGGTATTTAGCCGCCGCGTCATTTCTCCAATAATGGAAATATCTTTCACCGGTATCGTCTGTTTCGATGTAATAGAGCCCTGGCTGTTTGTCTTCTAATCGCAAAATCAGACTGGTATCAATGCCTTCACTACTCCATTGATCAACCATATCTTGGCTGAAAGGGTCGTTGCCTAATGCAGTAACGTAGCTAACATTAATAGCGTGATTTTTGGTTAAGCGAGATAAATAAACAGCAGTATTGAGAGTATCACCACCGAAAGCCCTTTTGAGCATGTTTTCTGGTTGTTGTTGCAGCTCAACCATGCACTCACCCAAAACTGCAATGTTAAGAGATGCCATAAAAAACCCTATTTGATATTAAGAAAATCTTCGCGTAAAGGAGAAAACACGTCAAGAAGAATACTGTTGTCTTCAAGCGCAACTGCACCATGAACAAAATGTTTTGGAGCGATATACGCATCACCTGCTGTCAAAACACATTTTTTGCCATCAACTTCTGCTTCGAAGCTACCAGCAACAACATAACCAATTTGATCATGAATGTCATGAGCATGGGGAGCGCCAATTGCACCTTTATCAAAGTTTAGGTGAACAGCCATCAAATCATCAGTGTAACCAATTATTTTTCTCTTGATCCCGCCGCCCAGTTCTTCCCACTCATTTTCTGCAATTTTAAAAAAAGGGTTCATACTTAACACTCCTAAGAAATACGTAAACTATGTTCAATATCTATAGCCAATATCATACTTCGCAAAAGGCATATTGTCATACAAATAACTGCCATATTTGTGAACTTTGTCTCGAAAATGTATTAATATATCTATTTATCAATCACTTAAAAATTCAATTATGTGTAAATAAGTCATTATTCATCCGCTAAATGCGTGATATTAGTGTGATTAACCTCATTTTTTTGCAAGAATATTGAGACATTTAAGCGTTATTGTATTACTTTATGCCCAAAGATTGATAGAAATTGTAGGTTTAAGTACTCATACAAAAAAGTATGTTCTGTTACTGAGTGCCGGCCGGAACCAATAGAGGATAATAATGAACGCCATTACCCAACCCATATTGCTTGATGAAGCAGAAATAGTTGAATTACGTAAAGAAGTAGGCCGCGATAGCTTAATGGGTAGAACCATATCTGCGCATGTCGATGATCTCGAAGCGTTTATGCAGCTTGGCTATGATGTTCCGGGCCATGGGGAAGCCGGAGGTTACGAACATAACCGCCATAAGCAAAACTACACTTATATGAACCTAGCGGGACGCCTTTTCTTAATCACAGAAGAGAAGAAATACGCAGATTTTGTTACTGAATTATTAGAGCAATACGCTGATAAATACCTAACGTTTGATTATCACGTGCAGAAAAACACAAACCCGACTGGGCGTTTATTTCATCAGATATTGAACGAACATGTATGGTTAATGTATACGAGTCTCGCTTATTCTTGTGTTGCGTCAACACTTAGTGAAGAACAGCGTCAACGTTTCATTGATCGCATTTTTGATCCAATGTTAGAAATGTTCACTGTTAAATATGCACACGATTTTGACCGTATCCATAATCATGGTATTTGGGCTGTTGCTGCAGTAGGTATATGTGGTTTAGCCGTTGGTAGGAAAGAGTACTTAGAGAAGTCGGTATTTGGGTTAGATAACGATGGAACGGGTGGCTTTTTAGCGCAAATTTCACAACTGTTTGCTCCTTCTGGATACTATATGGAAGGGCCGTATTATCATCGCTATGCGATACGTCCTACCTGTGTATTTGCAGAAGTGCTAAACCGTCATATGCCAGAATTAGACATCTTTAACTACAAAGATGGTGTTATTGGTAATACTGTACAAGCGTTGCTTTCAACAGCATATCCAAATGGCGATTTCCCTGCACTTAACGATGCATCACGTACAATGGGCATTACCGATATGGGTGTTCAAGTTGCAGTGAGCCAATATGCAAAACATTACGGTCTAGATGACAACCTTATCGGTATGGCGAAGATCCAAAACCGAGTATGGATGCACTCTTGTGGCTTAGAACTGTCACGAGCTTTTGAAAAAGCTGAAAATGTAGGCATGCCTTTCTGGCCAAGCGTAGAGCTAAACGAAGGTCCTAATGGTGACAAAGGTGCACAAGGTTTTGTCCGCATGCAGGATAAAAATAAAGATGTGTTCCAACTGGTTATGAATTATGGCCAGCATGGTATGGGACACGGGCATTTTGATACTCTAGGTATTACCTATTTTAACCGTGGTCAAGAAGTTCTGCGTGAGTATGGCTTCGGTCGTTGGGTAAATGTTGAGCCTAAATTTGGTGGTCGTTATCTAGATGAAAACAAATCGTATGCTCGTCAAACTATTGCTCACAATGCCGTAACCATGGATGAGACGTGTCAAAATTATTTTGATGTTGAGCGCGCCGACAATGTACATGGTAAGCCTCATTTCTTTAGTGCGGATAATGCTGTTCTTAAGGGAATGAGTGCATTCGCAAATGACCACTATGATAATACTGAAATGCAACGTAGCGTATTCATGCTACAAACTGATGAGTTAGAAGCGCCACTACTTATCGACCTATACCGTATTAACGCTGAAGGCGAACACCAATATGATCTAGCGCAGCAATATGAAGGTCAAATTGTCCGTACTAACTTCGAATACACTAGCGCTGAAGAACTTGAGACATTAGGCGATAAGCATGGCTATGATCACTTGTGGGATGTTGCTCGTGGTACTGTCGAAAACACGGCTTTGGTAAGTTGGTTGCAAGGCAACAACTACTACACATGGCTTGGTGCTAGTTCAAATGACAGCGATGAAGTGATATTTACGCGTAGCGGTGCTAATGACCCTAGCTTCAACTTAAGAAGTGAACCAAGCTTTATTCTACGTTCAAAAGGGGAGTCGACGTTGTTTGCTTCTGTTTTAGAAACGCACGGTTACTTCAATGAAGAGTTCGAACAGTCTGTTGACGCTAGAGGCAAGGTACAAAGTATCAATGTCATTGGATTTAATGACGAAGGCTCAGTTGTTGAAGTCCTGACTGAAAAGACACGAATCATCGTACTTGTAAGCAATGAACAAGGTGCTGATGAAAACGCTACCCATAACGTTACAATAAAAGATAAGACTTACAGCTGGTCTGGCTACTTTGCTGTTGAGCAGGAGACACTATAATGAGCTACCAACCTTTATTAATGAGCTTTGACGAAGCGGCTGAACTAAGTAAAGATCTCGGAAAAGAGACACTACTTGGCAAAGCACTAACTCGCGATATTGCGCTTGTTAAATCTTACATTGAAGAAGTGGGCATTGAGGTTCCTGGGCATGGTGAAGCTGGTGGTTACGAACACAATCGCCATAAACAAAACTATATCCATATGGATTTAGCAGGTCGTTTATTTCTAATTACAAAAGACGAGAAGTATCGTGACTATATCGTAGATATGCTTACGGCCTATGCGACTGTGTATCCAACGTTAGAAAGTAATGTTAGCCGAGATAGTAACCCTCCGGGTCGCTTATTCCATCAAACGTTAAATGAAAACATGTGGATGCTTTATGCGTCTTGTGCCTATAGCTGTGTTTACCACACATTAAGCGAAGCGAATAAACGTCAGATTGAAGATGATCTTTTCAAGCAGATGATTGATATGTTCGTTGTGACTTATGCGCACGATTTCGACATTGTACATAATCATGGTTTGTGGGCTGTTGCTGCGGTAGGTATTTGTGGCTATGCCATTAATGATCAATCTGCTGTCGACAAAGCATTATATGGCTTGAAAATGGATAAAGTTAGTGGTGGCTTCTTAGCTCAACTAGACCAATTATTCTCGCCAGATGGCTATTACATGGAAGGACCGTATTACCATCGTTTTTCTTTACGTCCTATATTCTTATTTGCAGAAGCAATTGAACGCCGTCAACCAGATCTTGATATCTATCATTACAATGACTCGGTTATCAAAACGACAACTTATTCTGTTATGGCGACAGCGTTCCCTGATGGTACATTACCAGCGCTAAATGATTCATCTAAGACTATCAGTATCAATGATGAAGGTGTGATTATTGCTACAAGTGTTTGTTTCCAACGTTACGAGCAGAGTGACACGCTACAAAGCATGGCGAATCATCAGCAAGACGTATGGGTACATGCATGTGGTCAAACGTTATCTAACTCAGTTGCTAACGCAACCGAGATTAAGCCATTTAGCTGGGGCAGCTTGTTCCTAACAGATGGGCCTGAAGGTGAAAAGGGTGGTGTGACTATCCTTCGTCATCGTGATGAAAAAGATGATGACACCATGGCGTTACTTTGGTTTGGTCAGCACGGTAGTGATCACCAATATCACTCAGCGCTTGACCATGGTCACTACGATGGTTTGCATCTAAGCGTATTTAATCGCGGTCAGGAAGTTTTAAATGATTACGGTTTTGGTCGCTGGGTAAATGTAGAACCAAAATTCGGTGGTCGTTATATTCCGGAAAATAAATCTTACTGTAAGCAAACGGTCGCTCACAACACCGTTACAGTAGACCAGAAAACACAAAATAATTTTGATACGGCAACGGCTGAATCGCGTTTTGGTCAGAAGCATTTCTTTGTCACTGACAATCAATCTCTTCAAGGTATGAGTGGTTCTATCTCAGAATACTACGAAGGCATTGATATGCAGCGCAGTGTTTTGCTAGCTGAATTACCAGAGTTTGAAAAACCGTTGGTAATTGACGTTTATCGAATAGTTGCAGATAAAGAACATCAGTATGACTTACCGGTTCATTACAATGGTCAAATTATCCGTACCGATTTTGAATACCAAGTTGAACCTAAACTAAAAGCACTTGGTCAAGACAATGGCTACGAGCATTTGTGGAATGTGGGTAAAGGAAATGTAGAGGCGGGATCTCTTATCACATGGCTACAGGGCGACAGTTATTATTCACTTGTCACGTCTGGTTGTGACAAAGCTGAACTGATATTTGCCCGCACTGGCGCAAAAGATCATGACTTTAACCTGCGTAGTGAGCCAGCTTTGATTCATCGTCAGAGTGGTCAAAACCACGTGTTTGCATCGGTACTAGAAACGCATGGTTACTTTAATGAATCTATTGAAGCATCTATTGGTGCACGTGGACTAGTTGAATCGGTTGAAGTGCTTGGTCACAACGAAGCGGCAACAGTAGTGAGTATAAAAACCACAACTGGAAACGTTTATCGCTATGCGATTTCAAATCTAGCAGAAGAACATCAAGCAGCGAAGCAAAGCGTTTCGTTTGCTGGTGAGACATTTGAATGGAATGGTGCATTCGCACTCGTTTAATTGTCATTAAGTACGTTAAGCCGAGCTATGCTAGCTCGGCTTTTTTTTGCCTGAATGTTCCTTATATTAGCCACCGAGAATTAGTAACATTCGGTTTGCTAAATAGCCTCCTTGTATAGATACTCCCCGCATTCGCGACTTCCTTTGTCAAAAATGTCTACTAGATATTGAACAGTAGAAAGTATCCGCGTTTCATCGTCTATTTGGATCTGGTTCCTCTTTAATTTGACTTGATATCAGCATTTATAATCAGTTCAGTAAAACCTGTGGCACTATCGAATTCTCGTGAGAACTTAAGGGGTAAGTAGTGATGAAGTATTAGCTCTCCTGTCGTGTCGATAATACTTCCTTCTAATAAGTGCCCACCGATGACACGTCCTGCGCTATCTGAAACTGAGACATGGATATGTTGATGTTCAGGCGTTAACGTTCCCATCACCGATACAATTTCTAGTGACTCTTTTAGTTGCAAATTATTTTGTGCTCCCGCTAAACGAAGGTTAACAGAAGACAAACTGCCCACACATGAAGCGATTGTACCTGCTTGAATACCATGTTGAACCATTAGTTGTGCAATGGACTTTTTTAAATCAGATCCTTGGGTTAATCTGATCGCAATAGGAGATATCATCATTGATTCCATTTGAAAAGTCGTGGATTAAGAAAGCGACAACTTGTTAATAAGCGGTTTTGCCCGTAATTCAATACTATGGTTATTGTGAATAAATAACCATTTTTAATATACAGCAACCGTTTAAAACGAACTTACAACGAAAAACGGCTCACCCAAAAATTTGGATGAGCCGTTTTAGCTTTTCTGTAAAGTTTATTGGGAGAGCTTGGCTTGTTTCTTTTTCAAGCGCATTGTTGAATAAACAGAGAATATGGCCAGCAGAATGAACGCAAGCGCAATAGGTCTGTCGTATAAGAATGACCAACTGCCTTCATACATAAGCAAGGCCTTCCTTAAGTTAGTTTCCGCCATTGGACCAAGAATAATAGCCAACAAAATAGGGGAGGAAGGAATCTCTAATTTTCCTAACACAAAACCTAACAAACCAAAACTAATCGCAATACCAATATCAAACATTGAATTATTTATCGCGTAAGCGCCAACGATAGATAAGAAAATAATGATTGGGATCATTAGCATCTTTGGTACTTCGATAATACGGCAGAAGAACCGAATGCCCAATAAGCCAACCAACAACATAACAATGTTAGCAACGAGCATAGAGCTAAAAATACCATACACAATTTCTGGGTTTTGGCTAAACAACAGTGGACCAGGGGTTAAGCCTTGAACAATCAGAGCACCAAGTAGAACCGCGGCGACTGCATCACCAGGTACACCTAGAGTAAGCAAAGGCACGAGAGAACCACCAGTAACGCCGTTGTTACCTGCTTCTGCAGCGGCTAAACCGCGTACCGAACCTTTACCAAATTCAGAAGGGTTTTTAGAAGAACGCTTTGCCTCGTTATAACAAACAAACGCTGAGATATCCGCACCTGCACCAGGAACAGAGCCAATGCTGGTTCCTAGTAAGCCACTTTTGATGGCGGTCGGCATCATTTCTTTTAAGTCTTTTTTACTGAGCAATTTCCGGCTGAATTTAGGTGGTGCAACATTTTTATCGCTGAGGAGTTTTTCCAGTTGGCTTAGCGCTTCAGAGATAGCGAATAGACCAATTAAAACTGGAATAACGTTTATACCACTGTATAGGTCCATAACATCAAAAGTGAACCTTGGTACACTGCTTATAGGGTCAAGACCAACGGTTGAAATCAATAGACCGATACTACCTGCTAATAATCCTTTCAAAATGTTTTGACCAGAAACACTAGCAATAATTGTTAAGCCAAAAAGAGCGAGAGCAAAATATTCAGGCGCATTAAATCTAAGTGCAAACTTAGCCAGCATGGGTGCGATAGCGATAAGCACGATGGTACTAATTAAGCCACCAACAAAAGAAGCAACGGCCGATATACTTAGAGCTCTGGCTGCTTCACCTCGTGCCGCTAATGTATGACCGTCTAACACGGTAGCTGCAGAGGCAGGGGTGCCGGGTGTTTTTAATAGTATTGCGGCAATAGAGCCACCATATATACCACCGATATAAACACCAATTAGCATTACAAGTGCTGCCGTTGGTTCCATACCAAAGGTAAACGGCAACAAGATGGCCACACCCATTGTTGCGGTTAAGCCCGGCAGTGCTCCTAAGATTACGCCACCTAGTACGCCAAAAATAAGAACGGGAAGGACACCAGGACTGAATGCGGTGAGTAAACCATTTAATAGATGCTCAATCATGAGACACTCCTAGAACAAAGAACCTTCCGGCAATACAATGACGAACACAGTGCCGAAAAGATAATAAATACCGAATACAAAGCTCACGGCTACAAAATAATAAAGGGGCTTTTTAACCTTGAAATAAGCGAGATAGCTGATGAACGCGATCACGCTGGCAATTAAATATCCAACGAAGCTCATAAGTACTGCGTATCCGACTAAAAACCCAAGACCAAAAATGGATAGTTTTGAAAAGATCGGAGTTGTATCTTGGGAGCTGTTTAGCTTAGATTTCGCTTTGTGTTGGAGTATTAGGGCAATACAAAGAATTATTTGGCCTATTACGATAGCGCGGGGGAAGAACTTAGCGTCTACGCTCGCTTCTTGGTACATAGGCTCGTCAAACTGACCAATAAAGAAAAACGCAATGGCGCTTAAAAGGATCACAATGGACGGGAATACGACGTTTCTATCTAACATAGAATCCATCCTTAAAATAATAACGCTAGGAATAAAAAAGGGCTAATACGCTTATATTAGCCCTTAATGATAGTATTTACTTAATCAGTGAACCAAGTGCTTTGGTATCGTCTTTAACAAATTGAGTAAACTCTGCTGCATCCATATTATGGATAGTCATAGCGCCTTTTTCCATAAACTCTTTGAATTCAGCTGATGCCATAGCTTCGTCAAATGCATTACCAAGAATTTCGATAATTTCATCTGGCGTGTCTTTAGGTGCGCCAATACCACGCCATGTACCTGTTGTTACGTCAACACCTTGCTCTTTAAGAGTCGGTACGTCAGGAATGTACGAGATTCTTTCGTTAGACATTACACCTAGTGCTTTCAACTGACCTGAACGAAGTTGAGAAATTGCTTCACCTGGAGTAACCATAGTTACATCGGTGTGGTTACCTAGTAATGCAGGAATCGCTTCTGAAGAACCATTGTAAGGGATAGCGTTCATTGTGATACCTTCATGCTTCTCTAGCGCCATAAGGTAGAAGTTAGGTTTAGCTGTTGATGCAAACTTCACTTTTCCTGGTGCTTTTTTAGCTTCGGCGATCAAATCATTAATCGTGTTGTAAGGGCTATCCGCAGCGACAAGAACAACAGCAGGGTCTAAGTTTACTAAACGAATAAGTTTAAAGTCGTCTGCTGTGTGGCGCATTAATCCCATTTGAGGTAGAGAGGCTATTTCGCGAGTAACAACCGTTAGTGTATAACCATCTGCTTTTTGTTGAGCACCAAAGCTCATACCTACAGCACCAGCACCACCAGTACGATTCATTACAGCAATGTTTTTACCTAAAATGTCTTTTGCGCTGTTTGCTATTGTACGACCTACTGCATCTGTACCGCCACCGGCACCGAATGGAACGATAAGTCGAATGTTTTTACTCGGATAGTCTGCTGCGATTGTAGAAGCTGAAGCGAGAATACCCGCAGCGATCATCAAGGTTTTTAATAGTTTGCTCATGTTTATACCTTTTGTTCTTAGTTTCTATAGGTTTGTGTAGGAGTATCTGTTTTAGTTGTTTGGTACTCGTGCATAGTTAGTTGTTCGAATGCGACAGCAATCCAACTACTGATCAGCATGTCATACCATTGTTGAACTCCACTACAACCAACAACGATGTCTCCATATACAAAAGTACCGTAAAACAGGACGTCGTCATCTTTGAGTGAAGAGGGGTGTAATAGTTGAGTTTGTATGTTTGATCTATGGTTGCTCCACGCCTGTTTTGTCTTATTTCGAGCAAGATCATCAAACGGGATTGTCCATGTTTCTGGTTGCCCTAATGATGTTTGATACAAAATAGCATCTTCAAATTTTGAATCCCAAGGTTTCAATCTTGGATCCATTATAATGATGTGGAGCTCTTGTCGATTTGTTCGCTCGAAAAGTTTTTCTATGGAGGGTGTAACAAGTGAAATTGCGTCTTTCGCGATTTCTAAATGACTTTTCATACTTCAAATCCGTGTGTGTCTAAGTGATGAAAAAAGTATATTGTATTATTATATAGCCATCAAAAAAGAAAGTGTTCGGATGATAGGTTGATCACATGCGCTGTGTGAATCCTTGACGAACGTCATATTATTGGGGCTTTTTTCTAGACTTTATGTCGAATCAAGCATGTTTGTAAAAAGGCGATTATTGATATTTACCTCATTTAAATAAAGCGCCAATTGTATTATTAGAGCTCATAACATTTGCGGTCTCGATGGATGCGAGTGGTTTGGGTGTGTAGGCTTAATGCTCACACTATTTATAAAGATCGTTATAGCCAGGGATATAGCTTTCCCAATAAGCGGGTGTACCTATATGCTCTTGAACTGTTTGTATAAATTCAGCCACCAACATCGTCTGCTTCTTATGAGGATAGACGGCATATATGCCTGTGTCCAATGTGGATAATGTATGGTCTGTAAGTAGTGGAACGAGGTTTGACTCAACCAATGGGCGATCCAAGTTAAAAAGGTCGATCATGCTATATCCCAAACCGTCTTTCACCGCGTTTATCATAATACGGACATCGCTTACCTTATAGTTACCTTGCATCTTGTAGCTTGTGAGAATGTTGCTGTGCGGTGTTTCACTTAGTTTAATTTGATCTAATGTTGTCTCGCCATTGCTATAAACCACCGCCGGTAAAGCGATTAACTCTTCCGGTGTTTTAGGTTGCCCATGTTGTTTGATGAAATCTTTAGACGCAATAATGGCGAAATTTGTTTTTGCTATCTTTTTAGCGATAAGGTTTGAGTCCGTTAATTTTCCCACTCGAAATGCGAGATCAAATTGGTTGGAAATGATATCGGTTTTTTTATCTTCTACTTCCAGTGTGATTTTCACCTTTGGATACTTACGCATAAATTTTGTTATCGCGGGTTGCAGGTATTCTTGTCCAAAGAAAATAGCGGAAATGACTCGTATCGATCCCTTAGGCTCTGATTGATAAGAGTCAGCGATATTACGGATAGTATTCAAGGAGTGGGTCAGAATGTGAGACTGCTCGAGTATCTCTTCACCCGCAGAAGTCAAAGAGAATGAACGTGTGGAACGATTAAGAAGTTGAACACCCAGTGTAGACTCTAACTTTTTAATTTGTTTTGACAGAGAAGAGTTATCCATATCATGCAAAGCTGCTGCTTTGGTAAAAGAGCCTTGTTGAACAACGTCAACGAATAATGAGAGTTGGTGAGTGATGGACATTCTCAGTTCCTTGATCTGGTTAGATTTTGTTGTGATTGGATCTTATTGATTGGCTAGTTAAGTAAGTGTTTTATATTGTTCTATAATTATCGTGAATTGAATTGGTGTTAATTATACTTTAGTGAGGGGGATATGTATAAGCAACTTAAAATTTTAATTTTATCTATTACTGCAGTTTCATTTATTGCCGTAGCTAGCGATGACGATAGCGAAAATGATGGTATGAGCGGTAGTAAAATAGCGCCTAAGCTGCATGTTATTGATGTAGATGGTGATGGAAAAGTTTCAAAACAAGAATTTGATCAGTATAGAAATGCACAACTCGACAGTAATTCAGTTGAAGAAACTCAACGAAGTGTCAGTGCATTTGCATCATTTGACAAAGATAAAGATGGTTTTGTTACAGAAGAAGAGTTGGCTGCACATGCAAAATATTCTAATCCAGGCAATGGCACGGGTGAATTAAGTAACGATAAGAGTAATAAAAATAAAGAGAAAAAAGACAAACGAAGCAAGGGAAAAGGTAATAATGGCAAGGGTAAAGGAAAAGATAAATAGTGATGAGACTAAAAATAAGATTGGCAGGAAATCATCATTAGGTCGAGGTCGAGGTCGATGTCGATTTTGACCCTAATACTGTCTTAGGCATGAGATAACAACGAGAATTAATTTAACCTTATTCTTTATGTGGTTAATGGGGTTTATAATTTGTCTGAGAAGTAGGACAAGGAGAACACCATGAATCGCTATTTGTTATCAATATTACTAGGTTGTACTACTGTTTCTCTGTCTGTTGATGCTATTGGGAAAGGGCAAGGGCAAGGGCAAGGAGGGATGAATATGTCTCAGATACCTGTTTTTGCTGAGTTTGACACTAATAAAGACGGATTAATATCAGAAGAAGAGTTTGAATACTTTCAAAAAACAAGGCAAGACGAGCGTAAATCTGAAGGTCGTATGTTAAAAAATTCTGCATACAGTGATGATATGTTTGAGCGTATCGACACGGATGATAATGAGTTTATTGATGAAGATGAATTTCAATCTCATAGAGGCACTATGAGAAGTTCAAAATCTTAGTAATGCTAAACCCGTTAAAAAGATCGGTTATAGCAATTGGGATAACTAACGGCTCATAAATTTACTTAGATTGGTATTAGACAAGTTTTTCGATGAGATACATCTAGAATGAAAAGCCCTCATTAGTTATTAGCTGGTGAGGGCTTTATTATTAGTGATTGCTATAAGCTGATTTTACAAAAAGGCTTTATAAGGTAGTTCTGGTTCATCGGTATAGATATCGCGGAATCCGCGGAAGTGTTGGTAGTGCATACGGCCTTTATCTGTAGGGTACGTATACTTACCACCGACTTGCCAGAAGAACGGAGCAAAACCGTATTGAAGTCTATCTTTTTTCATGTTCCACAAGACTTCAATTTCTTTAGGATCATTTTGGAAGTTTGCCCAAATATCGTGATGGAAAGGAATAACGACTTCACAATCTAGTGACTCACCAGCGCGAAGAATATCAGAAGAAGTCATTTTGTCTGTTACACCACGTGGGTTTTCGCCATAAGAAAGTAAAGCAACATCGATTTTATAATCATTACCGTGCTTGGCGTAGTAGTTTGAGTAGTGAGAATCGCCAGAGTGGTACAAAGAACCACCAGTAGTTTCAATTAAGTAGTTGACCGCTCGATCATCCATTCCGTCTAGAATGTCTTTATCAAAAGAGGATGTCCCTTCAGGTAGAGTGACTAACGCTGTGCGGTCAAAAGAATCGAGTACTTTAATTAACGCATCGCCAATTTGAATTTCATCACCAACCTTAGCAACTAAACAACGGTCTTCTGGTACGCCCCAACTTTGCCAAAGGTCGACACAGGCTTTTGGGCCGATAAATTTAACGTGGTCACCACAGTTTTGAAGAACAGCAGCAGCAACGTTGACGTCAATGTGATCTCCGTGATCGTGCGAGGCTAATACTGCGTCAATATCTTTGATACCAAAAGGGTCTAGTGGGAAAATTGCAGTACGAAGGTTAGGCTGTAATTCGCGAACACCGCCCATACGCATCATTTGGTGTTGATTTTTCATGAATTTATTTTTTTGTGTTTTTTTACCAACACCGCACCAAAAATCCATGGAAATATTTGTGTTACCTTCAGTTTTAAGCCATACACCAGTACAACCTAGCCACCACATGGAAAATGTATTTGGTTGTACTTCTGTGTTTTCGATTTCTTCGTTTAACCAAGTACCCCATTCTGGAAATGTGTCTAAAATCCAAGATTCGCGAGTGATTTCATTTACTTTGCTCATCGTATAACCCTATTGATTTATAAAAATCGTGTTGATTTATCAAACTAGAATGACTTCAATGCCTTTGTCTCGCAGTGATGCGATGACTGATTGATCGGCATTTTTGCCTGTGATTAGGATATCTATCTTGGATGAGGTGCAGAATAACATGCCCGAACGCTGTCCTATTTTGGAACTGTCTACGACCACAACCAATTTACCAACTTGTTCCAACATCTGCTGTTCAGCGACCGCTGTGAGCATATCTGTTTTGTAAAGGCCTTGTTCGGTCAGGCCTTTACCGCTGGTAAACATCCAGTTTCCAGCGTACGTTCCTGTTAATTCAGGTGTCGGATTTAAGAAGATATTTTTAGATTTATTGTATTGACCACCGGTAATAATGACGCACTCGTGGTCTTGTTCAATCAAGTAGCTTGCTAATGGAAAGTAGTTGGTAATAATTTTGATGTCTTCACCGCATAACTCTTGACCCAACATAAAAGCGGTTGAGCCACAGTTAATAACAACGCTATCACCTCTATCACATAAACCAGCAGCGGCAGCTGCAATTTTGGTTTTTTCACCATAATGTTCGGTATTGTCAGGACCTAATGGTGACCAGACCTTCTTGCGTGTCTCAATGCGCTCGGCACCATTACGGACTTTTCTAAGCTTTCCCAACTCGTCAAGCTTAGAGAGATCTCTTCTTGCGGTGGCTGGAGAAACATTAAAAGTTTCAATAATAGTGCTTACTTTGATCGCATGATTATCATCAAGTAAGGAAAGAATGCCATTGTGTCGCTGTACTTCGTTCATATTATGGTACCAACTATTTTATCAGTGCAAATCACAAAATGATTACCATGTGATTACTATTGACTCTTTATGAGTCTAATTATCATGAGTGATCATGTCAAATCATACTAGTTATAAAGTTTGAATTTGGTCACGAAAATACTATAAGCCATTGTTTTATATAGGCATGATTGTTTTTCTTCAATTTTGTAGATCAAAATAGCACTTTTTGTAGCCAATGATGAGTACTATTGATTTAAATCAAAATAATCATTGATGAGCATTGAATGATTATTGATGATTGTTATGTTTAGTGACGTGAGCAAAACAATCGTGAGCTAATTTATCAGATAATGAATCAATTAGCTCTGTCCTACACAAAACTATTAAAAATTGAAAAGGGGTAAAAATATGGAGTTCCTATACGACGTATTCTATATTTTTTACAGTCAAGTAATGACGAAAGCACCGTTACTACTTGGCTTGGTAACATGCATCGGTTACTGGTTGCTAAAACGTGATACAACGACGATCATCAAAGGTACAATAAAAACTATTGTCGGCTTTATGCTGGTGCAAGTAGGTGCGGGAACGCTAGTTAAGGGATTCAAACCTGTTATAGAAAAACTTTCTGAATTCCATGGCCTAACGGGTTCGGTCATCGACCCATACACTACTATGATGGCAACCATGGAAAACATGGGGGATAACTACTCGTGGGTTGGTTACGCCGTTCTTTTAGCTCTTGGTCTTAATATTGTAATGGTACTGTTTCGCCGCTATACAGGGGTACGTACGATTATGCTTACTGGGCACATTATGTTCCAGCAAGCGGGTCTGGTCGCTGTTTTCTACTATATTCTCGATTATACAATGTGGGAAACCATCATCTACTCTGCAATTTTGATGGCTCTATATTGGGGTATATCAGCTAATATTATGTTTAAACCAACAGAAGCCGTAACCGGTGGTGCTGGTTTCTCCATTGGTCACCAGCAGCAGGTCGCTTCTTGGATAGCGACAAAAGTTGCACCGAAACTTGGTGATAAAAACGACAGCGTTGATCATATTGAATTACCTAAATGGCTTCACATTTTCCACGATAGTATTGCTGCAACCGCTATTGTTATGACCGTCTTCTTTGGCATCATCCTTCTTTCGTTTGGTCTTGATAATCTACAATCAATGGCAGGTAAAACCCATTGGACTATCTACATATTGGAAACAGGCCTAAAGTTTGCAGTTGCTATACAGGTTATCGTTGCTGGTGTACGTATGTTCGTTGCCGAGTTATCGGAAGCGTTTAAAGGTATATCTGAGCGCGTTATTCCGAATGCGGTTCTTGCGATTGACTGTGCTGCTATCTACGCATTCTCACCAAACGCAATGGTCTTTGGTTTCATGTGGGGTGCTATCGGTCAATTTACAGCAGTACTTGCTATGTTGGCGTTTGATTCACCAATTATGATTATCCCTGGTTTTATTCCAATGTTCTTCTCTAACGCCACTATTGGTGTGTTTGCTAACCACTTCGGTGGCTGGAAAGCAGTGATGAAGATCTGTTTTGTGATGGGTATTATTGAAGTTGTTGGGTCTGCTTGGGCGATACAATTAATAAGCGGTCAAGGTGTTGAATTTAGTGGCTGGATGGGTATGGCTGATTGGGCTCTCGTCTTCCCTCCTATCTTTGCTGGTATTGCTGCATCTAAGTGGTTCATCTGGTTCTTGGTTGCCCTTGCATTTGTATACTTCTATTTCGCATCTAAGCAATTACGTGCAGAAGAAGATGCTCAAGTTCAAGATGGTGGTAACGATTTGCAACAAGAAGCACCAGAAGTGATTGCTGCAGTACAGCAAGCTGTCGCTCAATCTGATGGCGTTCGCCCTATAAGCATCCTAGCTGTGTGTGGTAACGGTCAAGGTTCATCAATGATGATGAAAATGAAAATCGGTAAATATCTAGAGAAAAAAGGTATTCCACATGTAATGGATTCATGTGCGGTATCTGATTATAAATCTAAGTTAGCTTCAACCGATATCATTGTCTCGTCAAAACACCTTTCAAGTGAAATGGAAGTGGGAGAAGGAAAATATATTCTGGGTGTACAGAATATGCTGAACCCAAATACGTTTGGCGATGAGCTAGTCGATTTAATCGACAAAAACTTTGCGGCTCAAAGAGCTAACTAAGCAATGCTAAAAATAACGACAAATCAATAAATAATAAGAAGCAAAGGTTGCAAGGAGCCCTTTCCTGCAACCCTTTTTACTGGAGATCAATCATGGGTTTTAAACAATCATTAATCGACAACAATTCAATAAAGTTAAATGTAGAAACAACGGATTGGCGAGAAGCGATTAAAGTAGGCACAGATATGCTTGAAGCTTCTGGAGCTGTTGAACCGAGTTACTACAAAGCAATTGTTAGTAGTATTGAAAATTTAGGCCCATATATCTGCATTGCTCCAGACTTTGCCATGCCACACGCACGACCTGAAGATGGCGTAAAGAAAACGGCTTTTGCATTAGTTACATTGGCAAAACCACTCGATATTGAAGGTGAACAAGTCAAAGTAATGGTCACGCTTGCAGGTGGTTCATCTGATGAGCATATGGAAGGGTTAATGGAAGTCACTCAGGTGCTCGATGATGAAGAGAGCGAATCTGGCGTTGATGTGGAAAAATTATTGGCTTGCCAATCGGTTGATGACGTTTATCAGGTAATAGATACCGCTTTAGCGGAATAAGCTCCATTCATTGAGAACGCTTATAGTTTAAGCGTTTCTTTACCACCATTTACTATATGTAATGACCCGCTTCTCTCAATAGAAGCTGGCGGGTTTCTTACATCTTAAATAAGGCCAAAAGGTATGTATCAAGCACTTAAACAACGCGTATTAGATGCAAATCTGCAGCTACCTAAATACGGTTTAGTCACATTTACCTGGGGAAATGTTTCAGAAATAGATCGTAAATTAGGTGTTATCGCAATAAAACCCTCAGGTGTTGAATACGTTGATATGGGCGTCGATGATATTGTCGTTGTCGATCTTGAGGGGCGACGCGTTGAAGGAAACTTAAATCCTTCAAGTGATACAGATACCCATATAGAACTCTATAAAGCATTTCCAAATATTGGCGGCGTTGTTCATACCCACTCTCGAAGTGCAACTATTTGGGCTCAAGCGAGCTTAGATGTGCCAGCTCTTGGAACCACTCACGCCGACTATTTTTACGGGGATGTCCCTTGCACTCGCAATTTGACGCCTGTCGAGATTGAAGTTGATTATGAAAAGAATACTGGTGTCGTAATTATTGAGGAGTTTCATAAACGCGATATTGATCCGCAAGCTGTACCGAGTGTCATTGTCGCTGGGCACGCGCCGTTTTCGTGGGGTAAAAATGCGAAGGATGCGGTTCATAATGCGGTTGTACTAGAAGAAGTTTCCGCAATGGCCCTTGCAACACGCACTCTTAATAGCGGTATTAAAATTCAATCAGAGCTTTCAGATAAGCATTACAACCGAAAACACGGTGCAAATGCTTATTACGGGCAGAGATAAAAGTACTCAGCAATGATAGGGGTATTATATGTATAAGGTTCTTGCGCTTGATATGGATGGAACGGTTCTCAATAGTGAAAACGGTATCCATCCAGACGTTGTACAAGCGATTCGTAAAGCAAAAGAGAATTGTCATGTCCTAATGGTAACCGGTCGTCATCATACGGCGGCAAAACCTTATTACCAACAACTCGAACTAGACACGCCTGCACTTTGTTGTAATGGCACTTATATTTATGACTACCACAATCATGAAGTACTCATAGAAAACGCCATATCCAAACAAAATGCTCAATATTTTTTAAAGCTAGCGCAAGGGTACGGCATGAAAGTCGTACTTTATACCACGCACTCAATGGTCTATTCGAGCAGTCAACCTATCGACTATATGAAGGCATTAGAGTCTTGGGCTGCCGGCTTTGACACGATGCTGAGACCAAGTATCAAGCGCGTTGACTCCTTTGTAGAAGAGATAAATGAAGCTGAATATATTTGGAAATTTGTAATAGAAGGAGATCCGGAAAATATTGCCAAGCTAGAATCTTTAGATTTTGTGCGCGAAAACTTTTCAGGTGAACGCTCCTGGTCAAATCGCGTTGACTTCGCTGCTATAGGCAATTCAAAAGGTCATCGATTAGCACAATATCTTGAACAGCAGGGTTACTTGCCTGAAGACGTTATGGCAGTAGGCGATAACCACAACGATATTTCCATGATCAAGTTAGCGGGACTAGGTGTGGCGATGAGTAATGCTGATGAAAAAGTAAAAGCGGCCGCCGATCTCGTATGTCAATCAGATAACAACCAAGGTGGGCTAGCCCATCTTATTCGTGAGAAAATTAAAGGATAAAAATTATGACTAAACCAATGATTCAAATCGCGCTAGATCAAACTGATTTAGCCAGTGCAATTACCGTCGCTAATAACGTTGAAAGCTTTGTTGATGTAATAGAAGTCGGGACAATTCTGGCCTTTGCCGAAGGGATGAATTCTGTCGCAACGTTACGAAAAAATCATCCTGATCATATCTTGGTTTGCGATATGAAAACTACCGACGGTGGCGCGATACTAGCACGCATGGCATTTGAAGCCGGGGCTGATTGGATTACTGTATCAGCAGCTGCCCATATCGCGACTATTGCGGCTTGTAAAAAAGTGGCCGATGAATTTAACGGTGAGATTCAAATAGAAATTTACGGAAACTGGACCATGGAAAACGCGCAGGAGTGGGTTGATCTTGGCATTAAACAGGCTATATATCATCGCTCTCGTGATGCGGAACTTGCGGGTGTGGGTTGGACCGACGCTGATTTAGATAAAATGCGTGCGCTATCGAATTTAGGTATCGAGCTTTCCATAACAGGCGGTATCGTCCCTGAAGAGCTGTATCTTTTTGAAGGAATTAAAGCCAAAACATTTATCGCTGGTCGAGCGCTTGCGGGAGAAAAGGGTAAAGAAACAGCAGAAGCATTGCGTGAGCAAATTAATCGTTACTGGTAAGTGGGAAAGCGTATGTTTAATAACTTAGAACGTCACCGTATTGGGCTCTATGAGAAAGCATTACCGAGTGGCTTTTCTTGGGAAGAAAAAATAAAAACATCTAAAGCGTTAGGGTTTGATTTTCTTGAGATATCGATAGATGAGTCTGATGAGCGTCGTAGTCGATTAGATTGGAATGATGAAGAGATCTACGGGCTTCGTCATTTATGTGAACAATACGGTATACCGTTGCAGTCAATGTGTTTAAGTGCACACAGGAAGTTCCCTTTTGGTTCTGCTTGCGCTGAAACAAGGGAGCAAGCAGCGCTTCATATGCAAAAAGCGATAACGCTTGCTTATAAATTAGGCGTGCGCAATATCCAGCTAGCAGGATATGATGTTTATTACGAGCCAGCGAATGACCAGACCCACGAACGATTTATTGAAGGCATGCGTTACTGTTCAAAATTGGCAGAGAAAGCCGGTGTGATGCTTTCGGTAGAGATAATGGATACGGATTACCTTAACTCGTTGAGTAAGTTTGAAGTCCTTAATCGAGAGATTAACTCGCCATTTTTTACCGCTTATCCTGATGTCGGTAACATCAATGGTTGGAACTACGATACTTGCACCGAGCTTGCATTGAGTGCCCCACATATCACTCAGATTCACTTGAAGGATACTTATAAAGTGAAAGAAGGGTACAAGGGACAGTTCCGTGACCTTGTCATTGGCGAAGGTGAAGTTGACTTTGACGCGATATTTAAGACCATTAAGAAGTGTAACATTGTAGTGCCTTTGGTTATTGAAATGTGGGCACAAGATGAAAAATGGGAAGATAATATTAAAACAGCCCAAAAAAGGTTAAATAAAGCGTGTGAAGTAGCAGATTTACCGTCCCTTTTCTAACTTAATATGCGCTTATAGACACCCTATAGGCGCATATTCCCCTTTAAACAGCCTATTTGAAAATTGTCTGCAATCGGCTAATGTATTGCCGGGTTCAATGTCTCTTAAAGCTGAATAAATTCAAATGCTTTTTTAAGTAATCTGTTGTCGTGATTTCATAGTGTTCAATTGACTTTTATAACTAATTGTATCAAAGTAGCCTCAATTATTTAGACGAAAATCACAATTTCGTGGTTGTTTTTGAGCACTTAAATGACTCTTCTGCACTTGCAACTTTTTTGGGTTGAAAATCAGTACAAGCTTTTATCGCTTGATAACTTACCTAATCTGTCTGAAAGGCAGAAAGGGGAGTTGGAATCATGGTGTAAAAAACGTAGAAAAATTCTTAATTTTGAAGTCAATTTACAACCCTGGGTAAAAATTACGAGTGATGGAGAATCTACGGAAGTAACGTTAAGGCCTAACGGAAAAGCTTATGAACAAGATATGTTTGGTTCTCAGCAACGTAAAGGGTCTTGGAAAATAATGGAAGGTTTTCTATTTGTTGTTTTTGATTCGAATACCGATGTTATTGAGTATCGAATTATCGGCAATTCTGACAGTAATATTCACTCGGCTGCAGAGTATATAAATGGTAAACCAAATGCATACATGAAGTTTATTCAAACAAAACCTCATTAATTTCACTATCTAATTTGAATAGAGCAGCGTTGATGCTGCTCTTAAGAATCTATATGCGGCCTACTGAGGTCTTTCACCTTGTCCTGGAGGTGGTGGCAATTCATCCTGAGAAAGATAACCGTCACCGTTTTTGTCAAATCTGTCGAAATCATCCGCAAGTGGGCCTTTCACTTCATCAAGGCTAAGTTGTTTGTCACCATTCGCATCCATCTGTTCAAAGCTTGGGGGCATCTGTCCTTCGGGTGCATCCGAATTAGCGAAGGCAAAAAGAGTGGTTAAACCAATAACACATCCTGCTAAGGCGGTAATTGCTGTTCTAACTGGAATGATTTTTTTCATATGCAACTCACTAAATATAAAAAATTAAAAACTCAAAAAAACCCGCCTAAAGTTCCTTGATTTAAAGGGTAAGGTTGCCTTTAGGCGGAAAAACGCAAATGAGTGTCTATCTAAGTAGAGTAGTTGTTCGCTCTACTTGCTAACTAAGATAAGTTTAAATAAAGGAGTGAATATGGAGAAAATTAGGAGAGTTTGTATTGAGAGGGTCTTTTTTAATCCGTAGTTAATAACTAGCCCCAATAATAGGAAGAGATTATCAGGGCTGTTATTAGTAGTAATTAGCCGTTCGAGACAGCAGCTAATCTTTGATTATCGTCTTTTAGCAGTGAGGCCGATGCATGTTTTGCCTGAATTGAGTTGCCAGTCATAATAGCTTCGTAAATAGCACGATGCTCGTCTAAACAATATCGGCCACCTTCAGCAGAATGATCGATGAAACGTTTAAAGATGGTAGAGAGAATATTGCCGAAAGGGACGAAAAAATTATTACCGGTGGATTGGAATATTTTACAGTGAAACTCTAAATCATTCTCTGCCCAAGCCATTTCGTCATCTTCTAAAGCTGCTTTGGTCATATTCTGAAAGAGAATAGAGATTTCTTTTCTCTGTTCCATTGTTGCATTCATAGAAGCAAGAGCACATGCTTCTGGTTCTATCGCTTTGCGTAAGCCAAGAAACTGGTGTAAAAAAACCTCTGTCCCAGCTAAATCTTGCAACCATTCTAATAATTGAGGGTCTAGAAAGTGCCAATTTTCTCTTGTGAGTACTTTGGTGCCCACCTTCGGCCGGGAAGCAATCAAGCCTTTTGCAGAAAGCAACTTCATAGATTCGCGTAGTGCCGTACGGCTAATCCCAAATAATTCACAAAGTTCTAGTTCGCTAGGTAGCTTCGTGCCTTGCCCGAGTTCGCCTGAAAGTATTTTTCTAGCGATTTGCCTTGCGACTTGTACATGGATTCTTTTGCTCGATTCAGCCACAAGTGTAAAAGTAACCATCATTTACTCCTCGAAATAAGAAGTCGGTTTGAACTACTTATTCCGTTATATTGTTTTTCGCAATAAAGTCATTGCGCGTTCTTAAGCGTGATCTACCTAAGCGTATGTTGCTATGTAGGAAACTAGTCAGCGTGAATTAGTTAGCACAATATAGCTAGGAGCCATTCGTCCGTGATTAATATCTAGAACTTAGCCTGAGATTTAGTTTGTATTCCTTGTAACTCATTGAACATGGAGCAAACTTATCACTGTTATCAATGCATTTGTTTTATTATCATACAATATAAAAGTGTTGCAGCAAGCACTAATTGAGCTTCATATCATAAACAAGATCAAGAGCACGTTATTTACGTAAATAGTCGAATTTTCTGTCACATATCGTTAACAAAAAAAGGTGGGTACTCTTATAAAAATAGTTTTAATATGCTAGCCATCACGTTTAATTAGTCAAAGACTGGTATGTAAGACAAAAAATGATACATTCCATAAATAATACATAAACACTAATTGCGATGAGTCACATGGTCAGCACATTTAATTCAATCTCGGGTTCAAAACGTAGTCTGCACGTTCAAGTTGCTAGAGAAATTGCTCGTGGAATTTTGTCGGGAGATTTGGCGGAAGGTTCGGTTATACCTGGCGAAATGGTCCTTTGTGAAGAATTTGGTATCAGTAGAACGGCGTTAAGAGAAGCAGTAAAACTACTCACTTCTAAAGGACTATTAGAATCTCGTCCTAAAATTGGCACCAAAGTTATGGCGAGGGCTTACTGGAACTTCTTAGATCCACAGTTAATTGAGTGGATGGACGGATTGATTGATATAGATGTGTTTTGCCAACAGTTCCTTGGGTTACGTAAAGCGATTGAACCTGAAGCGTGCGCGCTAGCGGCACTGCATGCAAGTGCTGAACAACGCATTGAGCTATCTGAAACATTTCAATCAATGTGTGAAATAGCAAATGCTCCGGAATTTGATCAGGAAGCTTGGATTGAAATAGATATGAAATTTCACAATCTAATATTCAATTCAACAGGCAATAATTTTTATTTGCCATTTGGTAATATTTTACAATCGATGTTTATCAACTTTTTTGCCCACTCTTCCAAAGAAGGGGATGTTTGTCTGCGAGAACATCGAGAAATTTATGAAGCGATAATGGCAGGTAATTCTGAAAAAGCAAAAAAAGTCTCATTAGACCATTTGCAGTCAGATAAACACCGTTTGCCAGCGGCTAGTTAATAACTAAGCGTCTAAATTGGAAAACCAGTGCATAGGCGCTGGTTTTTTTTGCTCTAATATTAATTTTAGGATGGATATGCTTAGTCTACATAATTGATGTCAGCCTTCGACATTATTTGCAATGTTAGTATCGTCACTTTTTAAATGTAAGTGTAGTGCCTAATTAATATCCATAGTATATAATAATACAAATAAACTCATTGGCTTGGTGATTCAATATGCCCGAAACTTTGCTTCCAAATATCGTTCAGTTTATCGCTCAAATCGATCCATTTGATAAGCTCCCAATCGCTATAGTTCGTGAACTTTCCTTGCAGATTCAAATAACGTATCTAGGGCAGGGAGAGGCAATTAATATGGAAGATAAAGATAACAAATATCTCTATATTATTAGGACAGGGTCTGTAGAACAAAGGCTAAAAAATGGCGTACTACGAGCAAGATTAGGTGCTGAAGATCTGTTCGGGTTTACCTTTCTCGATGAGAGGGCTGAAGAACAGGGGGCGTATAGTGCTAACGCTATCGAAAACACGTTGCTGTATCTCATCCCTCACAATGCCTTGCTTACGTTATTTAAGCAGCATCCTAGCTATGCGGAACATTTTGCATCACAAGCACAAATACGCTTAAAGTCAGCGCTTGACGTTGTATGGTCTAATAAGGAAAAAGGGCTCTTTATTAAACGAGTGTCGGAGGTGGCTAGTGATAAAGTGGCTGTCGTCGATGCCAAAATGACCATCCAAGATGTTGCCTCTGAGATGCGAATTGCTAAGCGCTCTTCTTCTGCTGTTGTTGTCGAACATGGGAAAATTGTCGGTATTATTACCGATAGAGACATGACGAAAAGGGTCATTGCACATGGTGTTCCGATTGATCGGCCAATATCGGAAGTGATGACGTTGTCACCGTATATCGTTAAACCTACTGATTTGGTACTGCATGCTGCATCGGTAATGATGCAATATAGCATCCGTAATCTTCCTGTTGTTGACGAGGAAAAAGTCGTCGGGCTTCTTACAACATCTCACCTCGTTCAAAATCATCGCGTTCAAGCTATCTTTTTGATAGAAAAAATTAAATATTCAGACAGTGTGGCCGCATTATCGGAATTGAACTCGGAACGACAAGCCATTTTTGAAGCCTTAGTTGAGGGTAAAGTTTCCGTTGAGATTATCGGAAAAGTGATGACTATGATCATGGATGCCTATACGCGACGGTTAATACAGATTGCTATCGCTCAGTTCGGAGCTCCTCCATGTGATTTTGCTTGGTTAGTCGCTGGCTCGCACGCAAGAAATGAAGTGCATATGCTGTCAGATCAAGATAGCGCACTCGTTTTGGCAGAAAATGCGACTGAATCTGACCGGATCTACTTTCACCATTTGGCTATGTATGTGTGCAATGGCTTAGCGGCGTGCGCTTATCCGCTGTGTCCGGGTAAATTTATGGCAGCGACAAGACAGTGGTGCCAACCTATATCAGTATGGCGAGAATATTATAAAAAATGGGTTGATAATCCAGAATATGAAAAGTTACTTAATATTAGTGTTTTTTTGGAAGTTCGCGCTGTGTATGGTAACGCCGAGTATATCGATCAATTAAAATCATGCATGCACAATAAGATATCATCGAATCGAGAGTTTTTAGGCATGTTGGTTCGAGACGCAACGAATGTTCATCCACCGTTAGGTATCTTTAATAATCTAGTGCTTGATAAAGGTGGGAATAACAAAAAAACACTGAATATAAAGAAATATGCGCTCAATTTGATCATAGATTTAGCTCGGATATATGGCCTTTCGGTTAAATGTGAATCCACGGGTACTGAAGAGCGATTTTTATATGCGAATCAACAAGGAGTGCTTTCTGACAACGCCTATAAGAATATTATTGGCGCTTACCAATTTATTTCTCAATACAGATTTAGCCATCAACTAGAAGCATTGAAAAATGGGGTTGAACCAGATAACCATATCAATCCAGACCTTTTTGGTAGTTTCGAACGTAAGCACTTGAAGGATGCATTTCGAATAATCACTGAACTGCAAGATTCAGCAAAGCTTCGATTTGGGAACCTCTGATATGGCACTTTTGAATTATTTTCACCCACTAAAAAAACTAGAACGAGAAAGGGCTAATACTATCAAAAGTCGACGTCTACCGACGTTCATTAAAAACAACTTGTTGAAGGGCTACCCTGATCTCGATGATGAAGCTTGTCGACAGGAATTTATCTGTATCGACCTAGAAACAACGGGCTTAGATCCTGAGGTGGATAAGATATTGAGTATCGGGTGGGTGACAACTCGAGATCAAAAGATAGATATGTCCAGTTGTGTTGAACTCATGATAAATGACGGTGCCGATATATGCGCTAAAACAGCAGTCATTAACCACATAACCCCAGAAATGCTAGAAAAAGGCATAACATTAGATGAAGCGATGTTGGCGTTTTTTTCTCAATCGGTCGGTAAAGTGATTGTTGCGCACGGATGTATTGTAGAAGAAAGTTTCATTAATCATTATTTATCAAATAGATACGATCTAAAGCCTGTTCCTCTATTATGGTTAGACACATTAGGCTTAGAGAAATATCTTGGTAAGCTCTGTGATAGATCGAGTGATTTAGATCTAAGATTATCTCCAACCAGACATCGTTATGGCTTGCCCGAATATAACGCCCACGGGGCGTTAATTGACTCTATTGCTACGGCTGAATTGCTGTTAGCGCAGTTAAAAAGAATATATCGAGATCAGAAAAGCTGTTTTGGACGGTTGTATCGAATTAGTCAGCATAATTAGAAGGGTCGATGTATCACCTAACCTTTTTGTTCTCGTGTCATAGCCTCAAATCCACGATGCTTCTCATCGAACATAGTAGAAGGTAGTATCAATAATTGTTGAATTACTACAAAACTCACCACACTGGCAACACTGCCAAGGCTATTAAATTTGCACTGTGTGATATAAGTCATACAAGCGATAAGCTTATTTGTACTATTAATCATACTTATGATTTGTGCGCCTAAGATTGATTATTCTTTTATTACAGCCACTTACTAGATGTGTCATTAGTATTCATGATGTCACTTTGAGATGGTTTTGTCGTATTTATGGTATTTTTATAATTTTGACATCTATCTCATACATTTCATTTGTCATACATTATTATTGTAGATGTAAAGGGAAAATAATTTCAGTATTTATATATAAGGAAAAATAGACGATGGATTTGAATGTTCTTATCGTACTCATCTACTTTGTGTTTTTGATTGTAATAGGTTGGATGTTTCGTACGTTTACTAGTAGTACAAGTGACTACTTTAGAGGGGGCGGTAAGATGTTGTGGTGGATGGTTGGTGCCACCGCATTTATGACTCAATTTAGTGCTTGGACTTTCACAGGCGCTGCAGGTAAGGCTTATAATGATGGCCTAGCAGTCGCCATTATATTTGTTGCCAATGCATTTGGTTATTTAATGAATTACCTGTATTTTGCACCAAAATTCAGACAGTTACGAGTAGTAACCACGATTCAAGCGATTCGTATGCGATTTGGTAGTGGGAACGAACAAGTGTTTACTTGGGCGGGTATGCCAAACAGTGTTGTGTCAGCAGGTATTTGGCTAAATGGCCTTGCAATTATTGCCTCTGGTATCTTCGGCTTCGATATGACTTGGACGATCCTCCTTACTGGCTTAGTTGTTCTTTTTATGTCTGTAACTGGTGGCTCTTGGGCTGTAATTGCATCGGACTTCATGCAAATGGTTGTGATTATGGCCGTGACAGTGACCTGCTTTATTGTGGCAATGGTCAAGTCAGGCGGCATCGTAAACATCGTTGATGCATATCCTCGTGACTTCATATTTTCCGATAACCTAAATTTCTTTAGTATCCTAGGTATTTGGGGATTCTTTATCTTTATTAAACAGTTTAGCATTACCAATAACATGCTTAACTCATACCGTTATTTAGCGGCTAAAGATTCTAAAAATGCTCGTAAAGCTGCGCTTTTAGCGTGTATTTTGATGACCATGGGTCCAATCATCTGGTTTGTACCACCATGGTTCCTAGCAGGACAAGGTGTTGATTTAGCCGCTATGTTCCCTGGAATGGGAAAAAAGGCCGCTGATGCCGCTTATCTCGCTTTCGTTGAATTATATATGCCAGCAGGTATGGTTGGACTATTAATCGCCGCGATGTTTGCAGCGACAATGTCTTCAATGGATTCAGGCTTGAACCGTAACTCTGGTATTTTTGTTAAAAACTTTTACGAACCTGTTTTACGTCCAGATGCGACAGAGAAAGAGTTGGTATTTGTTTCAAAAATCACTTCTACGGTGTTTGGTATCTTGATTATCCTTACCGCTATGTTCATTAACTCGCTAAAAGGATTGAGCCTTTTCGATGCGATGATGTTTGCCGGTGCGATGCTTGGTTTCCCTATGACTATTCCTGCGTTTTTAGGGTTCTTTATTAAGAAAACGCCAGATTGGGCTGGTTGGGCTACATTGTTAGTTGGTGCGGGTGTTTCTTATGTCGCTGGGTTTGTTATTGGTCCTGAGCATATCAAAGACATTTTCAACTTAGATCAAGATCTAACTGGTCGTGAATGGAAAGATTTAAAAGTAGCGGTTGCATTGATTGGTCACGTATTTATTACTGGTGGCTTCTTCATCGCTTCAATGATGTTCTACAAACCACTTCCTGCTCATCGTGCTAAAGATGTTGATAAATTCTTTGAGAACCTATCAACACCACTGGTTAATGAAACTGCGGAACAAAAAGTGTTGGATAATAAGCAACGCCGTATGTTAGGTAGCTTAATTGCGGTAGCGGGCGTGTTTATTATGGCATTGTTTGTAATACCGAATCCGTTTTGGGATAGAATGATATTTGTGTTTTGTGGTGTGATTGTTCTTCTTGTTGGGTTACTGCTTGTTAAAGCGGTAGATGACAAAGCAGATGATGCTCGCGCAATCACCGAGTCTAACGAATAAAGTTATCTCGATTTAATGGTTAAAAACCTCAACTCAATTAGAGTTGAGGTTTTTTTGTGCTTCTATTACGGTTCTGGCTATTAGATGAGTCTAAGAAATCAAGGTTACACACACCTGGATTCGTGTAGCTTTGGCACTGAAATATAAAATGGTTAAAGTTTGTTCCTTTGCGGCCGACATAGGGTAATGATATATCAGTATACTTTACATTAGCCAACAGGTATTTTTGAGCTAATGCATTGGTTTAATTAGGCATACTTTATGAAAAAACTGGTGATTATAATTATCGTACTATTGCTTTTAGTTGGAGCAGGAGGGGGTGCTTATTACTATTTTTTTATGATGAATGATAATTCAGAGCTCATCGAACCAGAAGGCGACAGCAGTGTTGCAGAAGAAATTGCTATTGAACAAAAAATAGCGGTGGAAGTGAATATGAATTATTTTGTTGATACCAATAAGCTTAATGTACGTTCCTACCCTCAAAAGAGTGCACCAATACGCTCGGTACTACGAAAAGGCAAACCTCTAAAAGCACTTGAGATAAAAGGCGACTGGGTACGTATATCTGAATATGAGGTTCATCAAAGTGGAAATGATGTGGCGGACTGGATCCATTCTGATTTTATTTCACATGATAAACCTGTGATAACAGATAGAGAGATAAGAAAAAACATGCAGAAACTGCTTAATAAATCGGATGATTTTATTACCTATTCTGATCAATTTGTCATAGCGACTCGAAAGCTTCTTGAGGATGAAACCTGCAGTTACGAAGATTTTGAATTAATGGACGGTTGGGTATTATCACGAACGTTTAATATTGAACCAGTTTACTTTGTTTATTGTGGTGGTACTCAGAGGGAAAACAAGATTTACGTTAACGTTGAAACGGGGGAAATATTTCAACCGTAATCACTAAACCTAAATGTGTCAAAATCCTTTTCGCATAAAATAAAAAAGCCATTATAGAATAATGGCTTGAAATCTAGTTAGCAATTGAACTTAAGTCATTAGAAACTATACGTAATACCAACACGGCTACGCAATTGTCTGCCACTATCACAATCAAGATCGGAAGTGCACTGTACGTTACCAAACTCTACGTATGGTCTCCAGCTCCAGTCTTGCTCTTTATAGCCGATTTTTACATTGTAATCCCACTCTTTATCGCTTTGACTCATTGGCCAATCACCTGCAAAATCGGTAATGTCATCGGCGTAGTTTGCTTCAAAACCAAACTGAAAAGCTTCCCAGTTGTAGTCAAGGTTAGCGGTCACTTTAGAGCGGTCACGGCTATTTTCTTCATTTGAGAAATCTCGGATTTCGTGTCTATAGCGAAGCTTAGCGGTTAAACCATTATCAAATTTGTACTGCACACGAACTTGAGGCTTGTAAGTAATCGATTCATTGCCAAATGTGATCGGCATACTTGCTGTCGCTCTCCAACCATCTTGTTTGAAAAAGTGATAGCCGTATTCGAATTCATTGTCTGCTCTTTCCCATTCAGAGAACGGTTTACCTTGTTGCTTTGCTTCTAAGCCAAAGAAATGATCATCGATGCTCGTGCCGATTTTTATTCGACTCGCGTAAGCTTCTTGGTCGTGTTTGTATTCTTGGCGAAAATCTAAAGTAGCCGCTGATACCGAGCATGTTGCTACTGACGCGATTGTGAGGATGGATAGTTTTTTCATTGATAGCATTCTAATTACCATGTTTTAGTTAAATACTTGATCTACATGCTCATTTGTTGAGCACGGAATTAATTTTGTTGTTATGGGCATCCGTAGGGATTGTTTTCCTTCGTCCCATGAACTAGTTAGTGGTTTGTGTAGTTATATAATACAAATAGTTTGAATTAAAATTGTAGATTCTTCTGTGATGGCGATCTGATTATAATTGAACGAAAAGTAGTCTTATTAATAGTTGGGTTATCTATCTTGTTGTTATATATGTATATTTACTTTATTTGAAACATATTCTTACAGTTGGGTAATTGTGAAATAAGTTAAAGGGGATTCCTTATAATGCCATCCATTCGTGAAACTTTGACTTGGATCGCACACTTTATATTTGTAATACATTAATATTAGTTTTATGTATTTGTGGTCGTTAAATGATTAATTTCGTGACATTAGAAAGTCGATAGCATAGGAAGTCGTTCCTTTTAACGTTATGAAAATAGAGCTGATGACGTTATTCGTGTATTCGTGTATTTCTGTATTTCCGATGCCTGAAAGGCAAGAATCACCGCAAGTATCAATCGTATTGCTAAAGAAGAGATTATCGAACTTTACAAGCTTGCACTTTAATAACACTAATACAGCTATTTTTATTAGCGGATATCGATACTATCACCACTCTCGTTGTTAGTATTTGGTTGAGGAGTTACCTCCTCTTTTACGCCCATATTGAATACAGGCAATATGGGCGTCTTTTTGTCTATAAAACCCCCTTTAAATGTTCATCTCATCCCGTTAGTTGGTATCGTCTTGAGAGCGTGCCTACAATTTGCTTCAACCATCGCTCATTTTATCGCGCATGATCAATAAGTTGTGTTCATATTTAACTGGAATAATTATGACTTATATTGTCTTTATGTACGATTTATAGACGATGTTTATTTCCGGTATTTAACTGTTTATGGGGCATAAATGATAATATTCCGCTCCATAGGATGATTCATTTTTTGGGTTGATTTGTCGTAAAGCTTTCATTGGCGGGGGCTATGTGATGTTTTGGTTTATAGGTTATCAATTTGTTTATCGAATGTAAGACTGTATATTGTATGACTATAGTTGGTATGAAATTGCAGATCTAAATCACGCAATTGGCATATTGTAGTACAAATCTTTAGGGCGAAAGAGTATATTGCACCCTGAATTTATTTTTGAAGGTTTACATGATGGATTTGAATATTCTAATTGTGGGCATCTACTTTCTATTTCTTATTGCGATAGGCTGGATGTTCCGTACATTTACTAGTACCACTAGTGATTATTTTCGTGGTGGCGGCAACATGCTCTGGTGGATGGTTGGTGCAACCGCATTTATGACCCAGTTCAGTGCGTGGACATTCACCGGTGCAGCCGGTAAAGCTTATAATGATGGATTTGCGGTAGCAGTCATTTTCTTAGCCAATGCGTTTGGTTATTTGATGAACTATCTATACTTTGCTCCGAAGTTTCGCCAACTGCGCGTAGTGACGGTAATTGAAGCAATTCGTATGCGTTTTGGTAAAGGTAATGAGCAAGTATTTACTTGGTCTGGTATGCCAAACAGCGTTGTTTCTGCAGGTGTATGGCTTAATGCATTAGCAATTATCGCATCTGGTATTTTTGGCTTTGATATGACAACAACTATCATTGCAACTGGTGCTGTAGTTCTGATTATGTCAGTAACTGGTGGTTCATGGGCTGTTATCGCATCAGACTTTATGCAGATGGTTATCATCATGGCCGTTACAGTTACATGTGCTGTTGTTGCTATTATTCACGGTGGCGGTGTCGGCGAGATTGTTAGCAATTTCCCTGTTGACGAAGGCGCGTCATTTGTATCAGGTAATAACCTGAACTATGTAAGTATCTTTGGCATCTGGGCAATATTCATCTTCCTAAAACAATTCAGTATTACAAACAACATGCTGAACTCTTACCGTTATTTGGCTGCGAAAGACTCAAATAATGCAAAGAAAGCAGCGCTTTTAGCATGTGTTCTAATGACGATTGGTCCAATGATTTGGTTTATGCCTAGCTGGTTCATTGCTGGTCAAGGCGTTGATTTAGCTGCTATATATCCGGAGCAAGGCAGTAAAGCTGCTGACTTTGCGTACTTATACTTTGTAGAGCAGTACATGCCAGCGGGTATGGTTGGATTACTTATTGCCGCTATGTTTGCTGCAACGATGTCTTCAATGGATTCGGGTCTGAACCGAAACTCAGGCATCTTTGTTAAGAACTTCTATGAGCCAATACTTCGTCCAAATGCGACAGAAAAAGAGTTAGTAGCGGTATCTAAGATCACGTCAACGTGCTTTGGTATTGCGATTATTCTTGTAGCATTGTTTATTAACTCGCTTAAAGGTCTTAGTCTTTTCGATACAATGATGTATGTCGGTGCACTAATTGGCTTCCCTATGACTATCCCTGCATTCTGTGGCTTCTTTATTAAGAAAACACCAGACTGGGCTGGTTGGGGTACACTAGTTGTTGGTGGTATCGTTTCTTATGTTGTTGGTTTTGTTGTTACAGCGGATATGGTTGAAGGTTGGTTTGGCCTGAATGAACTAACTGGCAGAGAGTGGTCTGATGTTAAAGTCGCTCTTGGCTTGTTGTCTCACGTTGTCTTTACAGCTGGTTTCTTTGTTATGTCTACTCTGTTCTACAAGCCTCTTTCAGAAGAGCGTCAAAAGGATGTAGATAAGTTCTTCAACAACTTGGAAACACCATTAATCTCTGAATCAGATGCTCAAAAAGCATTAGATAACAAACAGCGTCGTATGCTTGGTACATTAATCGCGGTAGCCGGTGTAGGTGTTATGTGTATGTTCTTGCTACCGAATCCATTGTGGGGACGATTCATATTTGTTCTTTGTGGTTCGATTGTTATGGGTGTAGGCTTGTTACTAGTTAAAGCCGTCGATGACAAAGTAGAAAATAAAGACGAGTTAGCGTCAGAAAACTAATCGTATTCTGATCACTAAAAGTAAAAGCGAGTCAATGTGACTCGCTTTTACTGTTTTTGAAGTGAATAAAAATTTATCGGTAAGATCTATGTCTGCCGATGAAATATCTATTAAGATTACACATCCTCTCTGCCAAATCTCGCTCAAAACTCTACTTCATATTGTTTCCATCTGTACTTTTTAGTATGAAAAAATCAACTGATAGCGACTAATTATTAGTATAGTGTGAGTTCATTGGTTAGTTTGGATTCGAAATATCCTTTGTTTGGCAGGAGAAGAATGTATGAAAACGATAGGCTTAATAGGCGGCATGAGCTGGGAATCGACGGCTAGTTATTATTCTGCTATTAATCGTGGTATTAAAGAACAGCTAGGCGGACTCCATTCCGCAAAACTTGTGCTGTACAGCGTTGATTTTGCCGAAATTGAAACGCTTCAACACCAAGGGGAATGGGATAAAACTGCCGATATATTGTCTTCGGCTGCACAGTCTTTACAAGCAGCAGGGGCTGATTTCTTCTTAATTTGCACTAACACTATGCACAAGATTGCGCATAAGGTTCAATCTTCTGTTTCAATTCCACTTCTGCATATCGCCGACGCAACAGCCGAACAACTTGTAGAAGACGGCATTAGTCGAGTTGGTCTATTAGGGACCAAATTCACGATGGAACAGGACTTTTATAAATCACGCTTAATAGACTCGTTTTCAATTAGTGTTGATATACCGAAGCCTGAACAGGCAACTAAAGTCCATGAAGTTATATACAATGAGTTATGCCTAGGGAAAATTCAAAACAGCTCTAGAATGGCCTATCTAAAAATAATCGATGATTTGCAAATGCATGGTTCTCAAGCGGTGATCCTGGGTTGTACTGAAATCGCTTTACTTGTGAAGCAAGCCGACACGAATGTTCCGTTATATGATACAACGGAGATACATGCGAAGGCAGCGGTGAGATTTGCTTTATCTTAAAGCGTAAACTTAGTTCTAGTTCGTTATATAAAAAAACCGAGCTAAAAAGCTCGGTTTAGTATTCACTGCCACTCGTTACAAGAGTGGCTTATAAACGAGTTATTACGCAAGTACTTCGTTCGCGGCTTTAACTACGTTCTCAACTGTAAAGCCGAACATCTTAAATAGTTCGTCTGCTGGCGCTGATTCACCAAAGGTGCTCATACCGATAACACGTCCGTCAAAACCAACGTACTTGTACCAGAAGTCAGCAATACCTGCTTCAACAGCAACACGTGCTCTCACGTCAGCAGGAAGTACTGCTTCACGGTAAGCCGCATCTTGCTTATCAAATACATCCGTAGCAGGCATAGAAACAACACGTACTTTCTTGCCGTCAGCCGTCAGTTGCGCCGCCGCTGCAACGACTAATTCAACTTCAGAGCCAGTGGCAATAAGAATAAGCTCTGGCGTGCCATCACAATCTTTCAGCACGTATCCGCCTTTCGCAATGTCAGCCACTTGAGCTGCATCACGCTCTTGCTGTGCTAGGTTTTGACGAGAGAAAATAAGTGACGTAGGGCCATCTTTACGCTCGATTGCAAATTTCCACGCTACAGCCGATTCCACTTGGTCACATGGACGCCATGTGCTCATGTTTGGCGTTAAACGCAGTGATGATACTTGCTCTACAGGTTGGTGCGTTGGACCATCTTCACCTAAACCAATGGAATCGTGCGTATACACCTGGATGTTTTGCACTTTCATCAGTGCCGCCATGCGAAGTGCGTTACGAGCGTATTCCATAAACATTAGGAAGGTGGCACCGTAAGGAACAAAACCGCCATGAAGGGCTAAACCGTTCATGATAGCGGTCATACCAAACTCACGTACACCGTAGTGAATGTAGTTACCTGAAGCGTCTTCTGGTGTGATGGACTTAGAGCCAGACCACATGGTTAGGTTAGACGGTGCAAGGTCCGCAGAGCCACCCATAAACTCAGGAAGCATAGTGCCAAACGCTTCAAGTGCATTTTGAGACGCTTTACGCGACGCGATATTGGCAGGGTTTGCTTGAAGGTCAGCAATGATTTGAGACGTTTTCGCTTCCCATTCTGCTGGTAGTTCGCCATTTATGCGACGTTTGAATTCGGCTGCAAGCTCTGGATATGCTGCTTCATAAGCTGCAAATTTCTCGTTCCACGTCGCTTCCTTAGTTGCGCCTGCTTCTTTTGCAGACCATTGCGCATAGATTTCTGACGGAATTTCAAAAGGACCATACTCCCAACCCAGTGCTTTACGTGTTGCGGCGATTTCGTCTGCGCCTAGTGGTGCACCGTGGCAATCGTGAGAGCCTGATTTGTTAGGAGAACCAAAACCGATAACGGTTTTAGTACAGATAAGCGTTGGTTTGCCCGTTTCTGCTTTTGCTGCTTCAATAGCCGCATTGATAGCGGCGGCATCATGACCGTCAACCGCTGGAATAACATGCCAGCCGTAGGCTTCGAAACGCTTAGGTGTGTCGTCAGAGAACCAACCTTCAACTTCACCATCAATTGAGATGCCATTGTCATCCCAAAACGCGATAAGTTTACCAAGGCCTAAAGTACCCGCAAGAGAACATGCTTCGTGAGAAATACCTTCCATTAGACAGCCATCACCCATAAACACATAAGTGTTATGGTCAACAACGTCATGGCCTTCTTGGTTAAACTGAGCCGCTAATGATTTTTCCGCCAGCGCCATACCAACCGCGTTAGTAATACCTTGGCCTAGAGGGCCAGTGGTCGTTTCAACACCCGGAGCATAACCATATTCTGGGTGACCTGGTGTTTTAGAGTGCAATTGACGGAAATTTTTCAGATCCTCAATTGAAAGATCGTAACCAGAGAGGTGAAGCAGGGAGTAAATCAGCATTGAGCCGTGGCCGTTAGAAAGAATAAAACGGTCGCGGTCAGCCCACTCTGGGTTTTGTGGGTTATGGTTTAGGTGGCCACGCCAAAGTACTTCGGCAATGTCAGCCATACCCATAGGTGCGCCTGGGTGACCTGAGTTGGCTTGTTGAACACCGTCCATGCTAAGGGCACGGATTGCATTTGCTAGTTGTTTTTGTTCCATTTTTTAATTCCGAATGATTTTAAATATTTGAAAATGGTCAGTACCATTTATGAATTCTCATTTTAAAGCGCTCCGACGATTGTGGAGCGCTTTAACTAAACTATGCGAGGAAATTAAAACTTAGCGGCGATCATATCTTCCAATTTACCTTGGTCGATAGCAAAGTTGCGGATGCCTTCAGCGAGTTTTTCAACGGCCATTGCATCTTGGTTATGTTCCCATAAGAACTCGGCGTGTGTCATTGGCGCTGGACGTTCTTTTATGTCAGTTGTTGCAACAAGTTTTTCTACTAGCTCACCTTGCGCATCTTCTAGCTCTTGGAGCAGTTGAGGTGCGATAGTTAGACGGTCACAACCTGCGATTTCAAGGATTTCACCAATGTTACGAAAGCTTGCGCCCATAACAACAGTGTCATAGCCGTGTTCTTTGTAATAGTTGTAGATTTTAGTTACAGACAAGACGCCTGGATCTTCCTGTGCTTCAAAATCACGACCTTCTTTCGCTTTATACCAGTCCATGATGCGACCAACGAAAGGTGAAATTAGGAATGCGCCAGCTTCGGCACATGCACGAGCCTGAGCGAATGAGAAAAGAAGTGTTAGATTACAGTTGATGCCTTCTTTTTCAAGAATCTCTGCCGCACAGATACCTTCCCAAGTAGAAGCCAATTTAATAAGGATGCGGTCATTTGAGATGCCTGCATCGTTGTACATTTTTACAAGCTGACGCGCCTTCGCTAGGCTTCCTTCTTTGTCGTAAGACAAACGAGCATCGACTTCAGTAGAGATACGACCAGGAATAGTAGTAAGAATTTCTTTACCAATATTAACAGCAAGCATGTCACACGTGTCTTGAACCTGCTGCGCTTTGTCGTTGCTTTGAGTTTTAGCATACGCAATTGCATTATCGATTAAAGGTGCATATTCAGGAATTTGTGCTGCTTTAAGAATAAGAGAAGGGTTTGTCGTTGCGTCTTCGGGCTTATATTTACGAATCGCCTCGATGTCACCTGTATCGGCTACTACTGTGGTTACTTTGCGAAGTTGCTCTAATTTATTGCTCATATCCGTCGTCCTATCTTGTAAGGCTTAATAGTCAATTGTCATTCAGCCGAGCATAAGTGATCAATAATCGGCATTTTATAATTCAACCGTAAACAATGTATCGTGAACATATGGCACATTGTTGAGGAATTGATGCGTTCAAATTAGCGGATCTGAGTGGAAAGTCAATCGATGACATTAGGTAAAAGTGACTTTAATCAATGTTTGCACGGATTTATATGATATAAACGTTTTCGTCAGTTTTTGTTATCGATTTACAGACAAAAAATAATTAATTTTTCGGTAGATCAAATGTAATGTTAGCGAGCATAAGTAATGGTATAGTGTGGGTCATACATTCGCTTCGTACTTGAACAAATGCGCATGGTTGAATTTCACAATGAATAGTATCAGTAGGTGGAGATATGAGTAATAAAAATCAAGATGTATTGGACCAGAGCACAGATCTTTTAACAGAAATGTCGGTTGCTTATTACCAAGATGGTGCAACACAAGAAGAAATTTCGAAAAAATTCTCCATCTCTAGAGCCAAAGTAGGGCGGATGTTAAAGCAAGCTAGAGATGAAGGGATTGTAGAGATTACGGTTAAATATCACCCTGTCTTTAGCGCGAAAATTGAACAGCGCCTTATAGAAAGGTTTGGTGTAAAAAGGGCTCTGGTTGCTTTAGATCAACCTAGTGAAGAGCAACAGCGCCTGCAAGTTGCTGGTTTGGTATCGAACTATCTATCATCGACATTGAAAGACGGGATGGTGGTAACGGTTGGGCAGGGGCGCAACGTCTCTGCTGTTGCCCATCACGTTGGTGTTATTACTCCAAGAGATTGTAAGTTTGTTTGTGGTATTGGTGGCATTCACCCGAGAGGTGGTATGTATAACGCAGACCATATTTGTCGACAACTAGCAAAAAAATATGGAGGCTCCTCTGAAACATTGTATGCGCCGGCATACGCTGAAAATAGAGAACAAAAAACCGCTTTCATGGAAAACACGACCGTTAAACAAACACTCGATTTAGCACGAAAGGCGGATGTCTCTCTTGTGGGTATTGGTGACATGAGTGAAAACAGTTATATGGTCGATTTGGGCTGGTTTACCGCCGATGAAGTTGTCCAGTCAAGATTACAGCAGGGTGTAGTAGGCGATTTTGCTGGGTATGATTTTTTTGATATTCATGGGGAAACAGCGAACACAGTGATGAGTGATCGCGTGATTGGATTAAGTATGAAGGAATTTAAACCTATTTCAGAGGTAATAGCTATTGCCGCGGAAAATAGTAAGCCTCTCGCATTATTAGGCGCCTTACGTACAGGCGTGGTTGACGTTATTGCAACCAGTGTGAGCAATGCGCTGACCGTTTTGAATTTGGATGAAAAAATGAAATAAAACAGATTGCATCAATATTGATTTCGAGGCTCTTGCCTCATCTAATTGCTTATTTTGTTTTGCTTCCAGATGGTTAGCTGTATCCAAGCATTTTGTAACTCGAGCATTTCTTCTTCAGTTAGAATAGATGTGGTTGATCTTTCGTTATTGTTTGGATCTATTGCAAAAATTTGGTTTTTAAAATCTTTTTTTAACTGAGAAATTCTGGATTCCATTTCGACGACACTCGTTAATTTATTCATACAAAACTGATATTTAACAGGATGCCATTCACAAACGATCATGCAATACTTTGTTTAAAACTAGTGGCACAGATCACATTATATTTGGTGGTTTAATATATTTACTATAATTTTATTAAAAGCTCATAAAGAATTAACCACAAACTAAGCATTTGGTATTTTTAGATAATTTCATTTCTCTCCAGCTCAAATGGAGTGCATCAAAGATCATCAGCTTGCCTCTGTAAGGTCTTCCGTATTGAGAAATGATCTTAATACTTTCCAAAGCTTGCATACCACCTATAATTCCAACCACTGGAGACATTACACCCGCCTCTACGCAGGTAAGTGCATTCTCTCCAAATAGAGAACTTAAACATTCATAACAAGGTTCGTCATCTTGATAGGTAAAAACACTTAATTGTCCTTCCATACGAATAGCAGCACCAGAGACCAAAGGCGTTTTAGTTTGGTAACAAAGGCGATTAAGCTGATTTCTGGTCTCTTTGTTATCGGTAGCATCCAAGACAACCTGATGCTTTTTAATTAGCGTTAGAAGAGCTTGGTCGTCAAGTTTCTCAGAACATGTATCCACAGTTAGGTGCGGATTTAGCCCTTGTAAACTTTCTGACGCGGAATCGACTTTAAGTTTCCCTATATCTGAGTCTGAATGGAGTACTTGTCTTTGTAAATTTGAAAGCTCAACGGAATCAAAATCTACCAGAGTGATATGCCCAATACCTGCTGTAGCAAGATATTGAGAAGACGCACAGCCGAGCCCACCAGCACCAATCACTAATACAGAGCTCTGTTTAAGAGCTTCTTGTCCTTCAAAATCGAAATTTCGTAGAATTATCTGTCGGTTATAACGAAGCATCTCTTTGTCTGAAAGAATTTCCATAGCATTTTCCTAGCTGTTTACGGCAATATGTTCGATAGGTAAGCCACCACCGTTTTTACTCGGTAGCGGCCAAATTAGAAGTATTAGTATTGAGTGTGATTAAAAGGCTGAATTTGCACGGTTTCACCAACTTCAACACGGCCTCTTTCATGCTCCAAAATCACAAAGCAGTTAGCGACACTCATTGAAGTAAATGCTCCAGAGCTTTGGTTTCCTGCACTTTCGACCTCGAATTTTCCATTCTTTACAGTGTAAACCCCACGCTGATAGTCTGTTCTTCCAGGTTTTTTCTTAAAGCTTGATTGTGTTGTCGCAGGTATAGATTGCGGTGGCTGCCAATCAGACTCTCCTGCTAATTTTGCTAACAGAGGTTGCACTAAAACATAAGTTGTTAGTGCTGCTGATACTGGGTTTCCTGGTAGTCCACAGAACCATGCTTTTTCTAGCTGACCAAAAGCAAAAGGCTTGCCTGGCTTGATGGCTATTTTCCAAAAACTAACAGAGCCCAGTTCGTCTAGAATGTCTTTCGTATAATCGGCCTCACCAACACTGACACCACCGGAGGTTATCACCACATCGGCCTGTTCTTGAGCAAGGTTAAACGTTTCTCGGAGTTGCGCTGGGACGTCGGGAATGATGCCGAGATCGATAGCCTCGCAACCAAACTTGTCCAGAAGGATTTTTAGCCCATAGCGATTACTATCGTATATTTGCCCTTCTGCTAGTGTTTCACCCAATGGTCGAAGCTCATCACCTGTGGAAAAGAAGGCAACTTTGGGTTTGTTAAATACGGTTAAATGACTGATCCCTAGCGAGGCAATCATTGGAATGTCTCTAGGTGTCAGGCGAGTACCTTTTTTCAGTACGATATCATTGGTATGTATATCGTCACCTATAGGGCGAATATTATTACCTTCTTTGATGTCCATACCATTAAACTGAATACCGCTATCGGTCACTGTTGTGTCTTCTTGCATTACAACAGCGTCACACCCTTGAGGGATTTTTGCACCCGTCATTATTCGAATGCATGTTCCGTTGGGCCACTCTCCTTCAAAGGGTTGCCCTGCGAATGATTTTCCTGATAGTGGCAAAATGTTGGTTGCTTTAAGGTCGTTGCGCTTGATTGCGTAGCCGTCCATTGCTGAATTATCAAATGGAGGAACATTAATAGGGGATAGAACATCTTGCGCTAAAACAAACCCGACGGTTTTTTCTAATGAAAGGGATTGAGTAGACTTGACAGCAGTAATACTTGAAAGCATCTGTTCTATAGCATCATTGATTGGCATTAGGCCAGGAGCATCACAACATCCCATAATGAATCCTTATTTATCATTATTAAATTATGGCGGGAACAATAACATATATCTTATCTGGGCTATAGACGACCACCTCCACAAAACAGCAAATTTCCATTGCGAATATGGCGGTGTGAGCCCTTAATGCGATCTAAGAGAAAGCGGAATAGGTTTTATCGAATAGATGACTATCTACCTGAACCCATATAGATAAATGTTGCTGTAATTTTTTATGATTCCGAGTATGCTTACGTGCCGTAAATCGGGGTTATTGGACGTTGTAGAAAGTAGGAGAGTATATGTCGGGGATTAGCGAATCAGCACAATTAGTAAAAGATGCGCTAGAGCAGAGAGGACTCGAAACTCCAATGCTGCCTGATCAGGTAAGCCGAGAAGAGAAGAAAGAGCGTATCGAATATCATATGAGCGAAGTACTTAAGTTGCTCGCGCTTGACCTTAATGATGATAGTTTAGAAGAAACTCCAGCTCGCATAGCGAAAATGTATGTAGATGAAGTCTTTTCTGGTTTGGACTATAAGAATTTCCCTAAGATCACGGTGATAGAAAATAAAATGAATGTAAGTGAAATGGTAAGGGTAAAAGATATTACCGTCACTAGCACTTGCGAACATCACCTTGTTACTATCGATGGAAAAGCCGCTGTGGCATATATTCCCCGGGGTAAGATAATAGGTCTATCTAAAATTAATCGTATTGTGCGATTTTTTGCACAACGTCCTCAGGTTCAAGAGCGAATGACCCAACAGATATTAGTGGCTTTGCAAACGTTACTAGAATCGGATGATGTTGCAGTTACCATGGATGCCACGCACTATTGTGTGAAATCTCGTGGAGTGATGGACGCAACTAGCGAAACCACAACGACGGCATTGGGTGGGATATTTAAATCAAATTCGGCCACAAGACACGAGTTTTTATCGGGTTTAAGATAACGTAACGTGAGAATAAAAAGAAGTCCCATCAGTGTTGTTTCTGCTGGGACTCTTTATTTGTATCTTCATAATCTATTCATCGTAGTAATAATCTTCCAGTGCATAGGGATCATCGTCCAGAACGTGTTCCATCCGTCCCCGTAGTTGCTCTAATTGATATTCGAGCATGTTCATCATATCAACATCACCTTCTGAGCAAGCAACATAAATTTGTTGCTCTAGATCTTCAATTTTTTCTCGCATGTTCATGTTTACCTCCTTATTTGGATTTCATGACCACATTACGAGAGTTGCTTGCTGATAGTGGGCAACAAGCAACTTATCTCAATGGAGAACTTAACGATTCTCAAATCGATTATAGTCTAACAATCCGAATTCGACAGGCTGTTCCTGTTTATACCATTGATGAACTAAATCGCTGAAAGGCCAAAATTCAGGTGAACTCCGTCGAATAGCGAAACGATCCAATAACTTGACGTAATCTTCTTCATTCTGCATAGAACTGAGCATTTGATAGAGTTTCGGCACCTCGTCTTCTTTCAAGCGCCAAAAAGCGGCTGGATAACTTCCGATAACTCCACGAACAAGTGTTAAATCATCTTGTTCAGGTGTCCGGTTTTTCTCTTCATTGAATAGGCTACTAATATTTTTGTGTGCGTTGTTTCTTAGTAAGGTGAAGAGTTGCTTATTACCATCTTCTGCCTCAATCATAATCATACTGATTTGAGGTAAGCTATCTTCAGAAAAGCCGACAATGTGATCAAATTTATTTAATATAGCTTCAGTTTCTGGTTTAAAGCCTGTATTAACGATATTAAACCGGTCGTTGAGTACGGGGTTTAATTCAACTTTTATCCTATCAAAAAGCTCTGACTTGTAATTATCCGTTTTATATATGACACCTGATGGCTGATCAAAAGGTTTAATGTTACGAGTGAGGAAGTTACTCATATGCTCACTTTGGTCTTGATACCACGAATTGAGCTCTGTATGTCGGACATCTTTTGGTAGTAGGCTTAAAAAGTTACTTTCACCTTCTAATCGTAAAAAATCCATGTAGAGGCGTGTAACGAGTTGATGACCAAAGTTTCCATAAACATCAAAACCAGCGACAAGAAGGTAATGAATACGTTCTAATAATGCATAATCGATAATCCAAGCTGTTTTAGGCTTTTGACCAACGAGGCCTTGAACTACAGAGGCACTGTCAAAATGCCTAAATACCGTGAGTGCGGCATTAGGGTTTACTTCGGCGCCATTCCAGATAACACCAGTGGTGAGATGTTCCCCATTAACAAACCATTCGTTAGTAAAATCAGATTTTGCTTTTAGATAACGAGCTTGTTGCTTTGAGTACGATATCCAGTTTGTAACAGGGGCTATAATTGTTTCTTTTTCTCCTGGCAACTTAAGGTTTTGTTTCTGCGAAGTATAAAATGCATTGATTTCAGGTACATTTGCTTTTACTGGGTCTACGAAAAACACCCAGAATCGGTCATTTATAACATTAAGAGCAAGCTGTCCACGACATACCGGCCCCTTGATGAAGGCCATAATCGTATTTTGAGCGTTATCAACCAGAAAATTGAAACGACTCTTAACTGGAAGTTGAACGAACGCCGTCATCGGGTTAGCAGAAACCTCAACCTCGTAACTAGGTAGGTTACTGACAGTGTATTCGGATTCTACGAACCATTTTACCCAATTGTCATAGCGTGAGCTATTAAGAGCGTATGGCATGTGAGTTTTATCAACAGTCGTTCCTAACTCAGGTATTAATCGATAGTAAACGCGCTCTACCGAGGGGTCATCGTAGGGTCGACGAGTTGATATACGTTCAACCGGTTTACCTGGTGGCGTTGATGAACGAACTAGGTTGAAGAATCTAGGTTCATTGTTTATATCGGAAAAGTAGAGATGGAAAAGATATAAATGCTCGTATAAATAACGGCTACTCAATTGAGTCTTTAAGTCACTTTGATTGAAAAATGTTTCCCACTTAGCAATCTGTTGCTGTTCTTGATGCGTGATAGGTTTGTTTGCTGACATCAATGCGCCAGTTTCTAACCAGTTCATTAGTGTTTTAAACTCACTGCTAGAGAGGTTAGGCATCCCAAACGGCATTCCCCAATTTGGATAGTCTTTTTGGTAACTAGCGTGCTCTTCGACAGTAGTGCATTGCTCCGTTCGATATATAGAAAAATCAAAACCTTCTAGTTGTTCTTGTTGTGGTAACGGAAATTCTTCTTTCTGAAGGAGCATCTTTGCTATTAGACTTGCTTCAACATTAGCCTGAGACGTCTGGTTTCGTTCGTTTAACACCGGATGAAAATTAAAGTCTCGCCATTCTTGGGTTGTTTCTGCATCTTCAAATAAGCGGGTTGGTGTGGTTGCAGTGAGCCTAGTGCCATTATAAATTTTGTTTTTGCTACCACCACGGTCGATACCTTGTGTAGAAGACATTTTCAATTGGCACGGGGCGTCATAACAGGCGTGGCAAACTACGCAACGGCCATCGATGACTGGTTTTACATCTTGAATATAGTGTTCGGCTAGTGCTGTACCGTAGGGCACTTCACGTTCCCTAACAGATTCTTTGCCAAATAGTTGGTCAAAATTAATGCCTGCGTAAGTAGCACAACCAGAAAAAATGATAACGCTAATAAGAGCGATTAGGTGGCGAGCTTTCATTGATTATCCGTATCATTATTTGTTTAACAAATTATAAGATGAATAAAGCAATTAATGGAATAGTTTACATAAACAAAAGGGCTTATCGATATATGGTAAGCCCTTTAATCAAAATTACTTAGGTAATAACCGATTGCAGTAGCGTTGTTAGGCAGTTTTATAACCCTTTAAGACCTGATTAAGATTATTAGATGCTTCAGTTAATTCTGATATACCTTGAGCTGATGTTTTTGCAACATCTCGTATTACGTCTGATTGAGTTCTAATGTCACTTAACTCACTGGCAATATCATTTGCTACAGTGCTCTGTTCGTCTGCAGAGGTTGAGATATGTACGCTCATCTCCATGACCGCGCGAGCTGATTCTGCGATAGCTACGACATCTTCTCCAATACTAGAGATAATCTTGTTGCTGGTATTTGCTTGTGCAACAGTATTTTCTGTTTTAGATGTGATGAGGCTGGTCTCGGTTTGTAGCTTCTCGATGGTTGATTGGATTTCTACTGTTGCTTGTTGCGTGCGACTGGCTAGCGTTCGTACCTCGTCAGCAACAACTGCGAAACCACGACCATATTCGCCTGCACGAGCGGCTTCAATTGCCGCATTTAAAGCCAATAAGTTGGTCTGTTCAGATATCGCATTTATAGTGGTGATCACGTCGTTAATTTGGGTTGTGCTATCTGCAAGTGTTGCTACTGATGTAGAAGATTCTGAAATAAATTGGCTTAGCTGCTCAATTTCGGATATGGCTTCCTGAACACGCTGTTGGCTAGCCTGAACGTATTTTTCATCATTTTCTGAATGCTCTGCTGCTTGCTTAGCGATATTCGAAACTTCTAATGCAGAAGCCGTCATTTGTTCCATCGCGGTTGCTACAGAGTCGAGTGACGAGTGTTGATAGTTAATTTGTTCTTGGCTTTGGGTCGTTTCCGATGCAAAGGAAGCTGCGGTTACCCCTAAGGTGTTGGAGCTTTCTTTGACGACTTTAACTAGGTTGGATAATGTGTCCATTGCCTCATCTAAAGCACATCCAATTGTTCCAAACTCATCTCGGCCTGGGTGGAAGCCTAAGCGAGAAGTAAGATCTCCTTCAGCAATTTTAGCGGTAGTCTGCCAAAGCACCCAAAGTGCACCAGTCAAAAACGTCGCAGTCCAATACAAAACCAGAGCGATAGGCAATAACCAGATAAAACTGAATAGGAATGAACGAAATGCATCCTCTTTTTCTGCTTGAACCGATGGCGGTACCGTTTGAGTCAGTGTTGCATATTGGCCATTAGCCAACCGAGCAGAAGCTGTAATTGAGCCATTTTTGAAAGTAGCTTCGGTCGGTGCGCTTGAAATCGATACATTTGAGAGGTTCATTTGGCTATCTGGTGACATCACTTTTGCCATGCCACTTACTTGTGCCTGAACCACGTTGATTGCATTATTTTCGATAGAAGCTAACGTTTGATTATATCTACCCAAGCCAGTAGTAGTTAGAGCTATAAAGAATAGAATAAAAATAACCCAAAACTTATCGTTGATGGACATCTTGATAAATAGTCTGTCTATCAAACGAAACGGTATCTCTTTCATGTTGGCCTCGTTACTGTAATTTAAAAATAGTATCTTTCGAATTAGATTCTAGATGATAAAAAGATAAACACCCGACACTTTTATGCAAGAAGATGTCGATTATGTTGTGAATGTGTGACCTGAATCACTATATGGCTTCCTTTCGTAATGTTTAAATTTAGAACAATAACTCTAGGCAAACGGTTGCATTTGACGGGGAGCAAGTTTTTAGAATGAGTGGTTGTTTATTGTTAGGTGTTATAAAAAATCTGTCATATAAACGTGGTATCTCTATTTATAGAAGATAAAGAGGCAAATGTTATGGAAGATAAAGATTTAGAAATTGATAATTTGGAATGGCTGGATGCCCTAGAAATAGGCTTTGACCTATCCGACTATGAGTTGGAAGAAAACCTCGTTGACGAAGCGCTGGTCATAAATAGTAAATAATTGTTTTAGCGTTGGGTAAATTAGCCCCCTAATTTGAGGCCAGTGACGGCTATCGTTGCTGGCTTTTGTGTTTGTGGGTAACAGACTTATACTTTGTATTTTTATTTCTGTTAGTGAGATACTTTATTTTTGTCCTTTTGCAAATAGAGTTTTGAATGAATTTTTTAGCACACATTCACATAGCAACAGTATGCAATAGCGACATTGCAGGCAATTTACTGGGTGATTTTGTCAAAGGTAACCCTATTGGCCGTTACCCTAAAGAGATTGTTGATGGCATCTTATTACACCGTTTTGTTGATAAATTTACCGATCAGCATGAAATTTCTAAGCAGGCTCGAGTTTTCTTTTCTCCCCATTTACGACGTTTTTCTCCAATAGCGATGGATCTGTTCTGGGATCACTGTTTGGCGAATGACTGGTCACAATACTGCGAGGATGATTTGCATGAATTTTGTCAGATTGCAGAACAAAACGCCGTAAAACCCAATGTCGTACTACCTGAAAGGTATTTGCACGTAACGGAAATGATGTGGAGAAACCATTGGTTAGCCTCTTATCGTAATATAGAGAATATTGAATTTGCTTTAGAACGAATGTCTCATCGCAGTGATAGGATGGCACCGCTTGCAGAGTGTTTTCAAGATATCAACGCACACTATCAACCACTGAGGGCGTTATTTTCGGAGCTGTATCACGATGTGCTGAAAGCGAGTAAGGAAAAAACACGCCAACTAGCATGATAGATACAATCGTTATCTGTTACAATCCTGACCCAAATTTCTAAGAGCCTATTGTTATGTCTGAATCCCCTATCTCTTTTTCTAAATTGAATCTTAATCAACAACTTGTTGAAACTCTAGCAAGGCTTGGTTTTGAACAGCCTACTACGATTCAAGAAAAAGCGATCCCTCACATTCTTGAAGGAAAGGATGTGTTGGCTGGAGCACAAACAGGCACGGGTAAAACGGCGGCTTTTGGTTTGCCTATTATTCATAACTTAATGATGGATGCGTCAGCTGAAGATAGAGAAGCTTCTGGAAAGTGGATCAGAAGTTTGATTCTGGTTCCAACCCGAGAATTAGCACAACAGGTGTTTGATAGTCTTGTAAGTTACAGTGAAGACTGTAATTTACACGTGGTGGTGGCCTATGGTGGCACAAGCTTAAATGTTCAGCGGAGTAATCTTAGAAACGGTGCAGATATTTTGGTTGCTACCCCAGGACGCCTGCTTGACCATGCCTATACGAAAACAATCGATTTAAGACGCACAGAAACGTTAGTTCTTGATGAAGCTGATCGAATGCTCGACATGGGCTTCTTACCTGATATTCAGAGAATACTGAAAAAGTTACCTGCTAAAAGACAAACTCTGTTTTTCTCTGCGACCTTTCATGACAGAGTGAAAAAACTCGCTTATCAAATATTGACCGATCCAGAAGAAGAGCAAGCGACGCCGTCTAATAGTACAGCAAGTACCGTCACTCAGATTGTTTATCCGGTAGATCGTAAAAGAAAAAGTGAATTGCTTGCTTACCTGATTGGTTCTCGTAATTGGCAACAGGTATTGGTTTTCACTAAAACCAAACAGGGTAGTGATGCTCTTGTTAAAGAACTCAAGTTAGATGGTATAAAAGCGGCATCAATAAATGGTGATAAGAGCCAAGGAGCGCGACAAAAAGCGTTAGACGATTTTAAATCCGGTAAAATTAGGGCTCTGATTGCAACCGACGTAGCGGCGCGAGGAATTGATATTCAAGAGCTTGAATGTGTGGTGAATTTCGACATGCCATACAAAGCTGAAGACTATGTACACCGAATTGGTCGTACTGGTCGTGCTGGCAACACAGGTTTGGCTGTCTCATTACTGATGCGTGACGAGGAGTATCTATTAAAGGCCATTGAAAGCCTTCTAGATGAACGCTTACCTCAAGAATGGCTTCAAGGGTTTGAACCTAGTTTAATTGAAGAATCTGAATCAGAGCGCCCAAGAAAAAGACAAAAACGCTCTGCAGAAAAACAGAAAATGAAATCGAAGCTCAACATCCACAGAAATCGTGGAAAACGAAGCTAAGAAAACTTATGAAGCTCGTCTCTGCATGATTCTGGGTTAGAAAAATCGCAAGCAATGGGTAATAGCAGATCTTTTAGGTTTGAAGGCTCAATATAGTCTTGCGGTTTTATATTAAGGTCATTGATCATCTTTTTATTGAAAAGCTTCCAATGTTTTAGCAGGGCGTCGTCCCCGCTACAGTTCTCTTTTTCCCATACGATATTCAGTAATGGTTTTAAGCTAATAGCGGCATGAGAATTGTAGATTACCTGCCATTTGATTTCCCAAAGATCGACTTGGTGTCCAGGGTTTTGTTTGTTGTGCTGCTCTACACTATCTTGGATTATCTGTTCAAAATCGCCCGAAGTATCCATAAAATAGTCGAAAAACTTACCCTCTTGCCTAATTGCATCGGCAATAAATTGCAACGGTTGAGGGTTCACTAGCATATGTGCCATCAATTTCATTGTGAAATGGTAAAGTATAATATTGGCGGGTTTATCTTCGGGGAATTCTCCAATAAGACCTCTGATATAGGTTTGCATATAACTACTCAGGATATCACTCACGGTATACCAGATTGTTTCTTTGCTACCAAAGTGATGCCGGATCAGGCTGTGAGATACGCCAGCGGCCTCACTAATATTTCTAAGTGATACCTTTTCATACCCTTGTTCACAGAACATTCTTCCAGCCGTCATCAGGATCAACTGCTTGGTTTCTTCAGCAGTTTGCGCACATCTCCTACCTTGTTTTCTATCATTCATAACGTCTTCCCACATTGCGATAGTGCATTCTAATCAATATTGGTTTTTCAGTCACCTAAATTTATTATACGCATGTAAAATATATATTGATTTTACGATAAATAAACATATACTGCACGAGTGTGTAGTATAAAATTATTATGATGGAGAAAAAAGGTGACTATAAAAGCCTTTATAACAATGCTAAAGCTCTCGACGATTGCAAGTATGGGGTTGCTTTTAACAGGCTGTGAGCAAGCCAATTCAGAAACGCAAAATGATGTGATTAAACCGGTTAAACTCTATCAAGTCCCGAGTATATCGAGCAGTGGCTATGACGTCTTTTTAGGAGAGGTTGATGCAGGTGATCGTTCTCAATTGTCTTTCCAAGTACCTGGAGTGATCGAACTTTTGAATGTTAAAGAGGGGCAAAAGGTTTCTCAGGGCGAAGTGCTTGCGGTACTCGATGACACAGATTACCAACTCGCTGTTGATGCATCACAGGCGCAATTTGATTTGGAAAAAACACGCTTAGAACGCAACAAGCAACTGTTTAATAAAAAATTGATTAGTGCCGATGCATTTGATCAATCAGAGACGGCCTTTAAAGCAGCAGATGCCAATCTAGAGGAAGCAAAAACCGATCTTCAATATACTCAAATTACGGCCCCTTTTAGTGGTGTTGTGTCTCTCAAGTTTGTTCAACCTTTTCAATATGTTTCATCTAAACAACCTGTACTAAATATCATTAACAATGAAAACTTAGATGTAAACATCGTTATTCCTGTTCCTTATATTGATAAAGCGGGGATACATAGCTTACCCAATCGTGAATATGCCGTTATCTTTGATATTAACAACACTATTGTCATACCTGCTCAGTTTAAAGAAATGTCGACACAGCCCAATGTGGATACGAACAGTTATAGTGCAACGGTCACTATTGTCCGCCCAGAGTCTTTTAATATTCTTACAGGGATGACAGGGCAAGTGTTGCTTAGCAACAATAAAAAAGAAAATAGGTTTTCTATCCCTAATGATGCATGGATTGTGAAAGAAACGGCTAAAAGTAAGGTCTGGAAGTTTAATCAAACCACACATATTGTCGAAAGTGTTGAGGTTGAATTAGATGAATTTGGCGCTGTGGTTGCTGGTTTAAAAGCAGGAGATCAGATAGTTGTTGCAGGTGCACAGAATTTAAAAGAGGGTCAGATGGTTAGACCTTGGACTCGCGAGGGTGGTATTTAATGCACATTCAACATTTATATAAGGCCGCAGTGCTACTGTTTGCATTGGTTGTATTGCAAGGGTGTGGAGAAGATACAGTCACAAAAGAACGTAAAGCGCTTACTGTCTCTACATTTGAAATCAGCGCGCCTCTTATTAACCAGTTTAGAAATTTTAAAGGTACCGTTTCACCCGCAGATTTAACCCCTTTATCTTTTAGAGTGGAAGGTAAACTCGAAGCTATTTTGGTTCGTAAAGGTCAACAAGTAAAAAAAGGAGAATTATTGGCAAAGCTTGATACAAGTAAACTTCGTCAACAGTTAGCTGATGCTCAAGCCCAATATGAGCTCACGGTTAAACAGCATAGCCGTGGTAAAGATCTGCTTTCTAGAAAAATGGTCTCACAATCTGAATTTGACGAGTTAACGGCAAGCAAGCAAATGGCTTATGTGAATTTTCAGATAGCTAAAAATAACCTTGAATACACACGTTTGATTGCACCTTTCGATGGTTATATTTCTGAGGTTCCGAAAAAATCGTTCGAAAACGCAAGCCCTGGTGAAGAAATTTTGAGCGTTTACCGAGGCGATGTTGTGCGAATCCGAGTGGCTGTTTCTGACGCCGTTCTTTCGATGATAAACCCGGATAATGATACAAATAATTACCAGATTAAAACTCGCTTTTTTGGTGATGATCGTGAATTTATATCCACATATTACGAGCATTCTAACGAGCCAGCACAAGGTAGTAACTCGTTTGAATTTTGGCTAGAAATGGATCAGGTTGAGCCAGCGATATTACCAGGCTCGAGTGCGAGTTTAGACGTGGACCTTGTGCAAGCAGGCCTTAGAGTCCTACCTGGTTATCAAATTCCGATGACAGCGTTAGATGCAGGTGTCAGAAAGAATGAGTTCTATATTTGGAAACTTGAAAACAACACCGTATACAAACAGCCGGTAAACATTATCCAAATTAATAGCGTTGGAGCGGTTGTGGCTACTGGAGTTACAGCGGGTGATGTCATAGTTAACTCTAATCTCAGAAAAATGCGTGAGGACGCTGTCGTCGCTATAGCTAACAAGGAAGAAGTCCAGTGAGCATTGCAGAATATTCAATAAAAAATAAGGTTATCAGCTGGTTGTTCTTTGTCATTCTGGCGATTGGTGGTATTCAAAGTTTCTTTGGTTTGGGACGGCTTGAAGACCCTGCGTTTACGATCAAAGATGCGTTGGTTATTGCAACTTATCCTGGTGCAACATCTACAGAAGTAGAAGAGGAGCTCACGTATCCGATTGAAAAGGCGATTCGTCAGTTACCTTACGTAGATAATATAAAGTCGATTTCATCCGCTGGTATGTCGCAGATTACTGTCAGCATGAAAATGAATTACGGTCCTGATGAGCTTCCACAAATTTGGGATGAGATGCGTCGTAAGGTTAATGATTTACAACCTATGCTGCCTTCTGGTGTAAATTCGCTTCAGATCATTGATGATTTTGGTGACGTATACGGTGTCATGATGATGTTATCGGGTGACGGTTATGATTATGTCGAGCTGAAACGTTACGCTGATTTATTAAGTCGGGAATTAGAATTAGTGGAAGGTGTTGGCAAAGTAAGTATTGCCGGTGATCAACAAGAATACCTGTACGTGGAAATGTCTATAGACCGTTTGGCTTCACTTAATTTGGATTTTTCTACCGTTATTTCGCTTCTTTCACAGCAAAATAGCGTAGTGAAAGCTGGCGAATTAATGATCAATGGGCAAAACCTCACTATTCGCCCTAGTGGTGACCTTAACTCTGTTGAGTCGTTAGAAAACTTAATTATTCACGGCCGTGATACGGGCAACCTAATCAGATTGAGAGATGTTGCGTCTGTTCGAAGAGGAATTCAGGAAAAACCTGAAAATATTGTTACCTTTAATGGAAAAACAGCGATTACACTAGGTGTTTCTTTTGGATCTGGTGTGAATGTTGTTGATGTTGGCAAGTCTCTTGACGTTAAGTTAGCCGAGCTAGAGAATATCAAGCCTGCAGGATTAGAACTGAGCTACTTTTACAACCAATCCTTAGAAGTCGATAAATCAGTTAAAGATTTTATCGTCAGCCTTGCTGAAGCAGTCGGTATTGTCATTATTGTACTGCTATTTACCATGGGTCTGCGTAGTGGCTTGATTATTGGTATTGTCTTGTTGCTTACCGTGATGGGGACATTCATCTTAATGAAGATGAATGACATCGAACTTCATCGAATATCACTTGGTGCTCTGATTATTGCACTTGGTATGTTGGTGGATAATGCAATTGTCATCGTAGAAGGAATATTAGTAGGTCTTAAAAAAGGTCGAACGAAACTTCAAGCTTCAAAAGATATTGTTAAACAGACGCAATGGCCACTATTAGGCGCGACAGTCATAGCAATTACAGCTTTCGCTCCTATCGGCTTGTCAGATGATGCTACGGGTGAATTCTTAGGCTCTCTTTTCTGGGTACTGTGTTATTCGCTATTCTTAAGTTGGATTACAGCGCTCACACTTACGCCTTTCCTTGCCGATCTTTTCTTGAAAGATGGAGAGAGTAAAGAAGGTGAAAATACAGACCCGTACAAGGGTGCGTGGTACCTGATTTTTGGGTCGTGTTTAAAGTTTGCCCTGCGTTTTAGATGGCTAACAGTAGCGGGTATGGTGACATTGCTTGTTACCGCTGTTATTGGTTTTGGTAACGTTAAGCAGCAATTTTTCCCTGCCTCTAACACGCCTATGTTTTATGTAGACATGTGGATGCCTGAAGGTACAGATATTAGAGAAACAGCTGTGCAAGCGACTGAAATAGATAGTTTTCTGCGTAGTTATGACGAAGTGGAGTTTGTTTCATCCTCTGTTGGACAAGGTTTACCGCGTTTTGCATTAACTTATGCACCAGAGAAAAGTTACGAGGCTTATGCACAATTTCAAGTGAGAGCAAAAGATCGTGAACAGATGTTTACTTTGCTGCATAAGTTAGATGACCAACTAGCGGTTTCATTTAACTCGCCGACTTTTCAATTTAAGATCATTGAATTTGGACCGTCTCCAGCATCCAAAATTGAAGCTAGAATTACCGGGCCGGACCCACAAGTCTTAAGAAATATTGCCGCTCAGGTAGAAGATATTCTTTCTGAAGATCCCGGTTCTCGGAATATTCGGAATGACTGGCGCGAAAGAACCAAAGATCTAGTGCCTTTATTCAACGAATCAAAAGCTCGTCGTATGGGCGTGTCCAAGGAAGATCTCTCCAATACATTGCAAACTGCTTTTGGCGGTTCAACCATCGGTTTATTTAGAGATGGTACGCAAATGATACCTATCATGGTTCGTTTACCTGAAGACGAACGAGTTAATTTTGATACGGTGCAAAACCTTGGTATATGGAGCCCTAGTCAGCAGGCTTATGTACCTATCGAACAAGTGATTGATGGAATTGATCTAGATTGGTCTGAACCATTAATCATGAGAAGAGACAGAAAGCGAACGTTGACTGTGTTAGCCGATCACGATGTTCTTGGTAACGAAACGCCTGCAAGTCTGTTTGCCCGTATTCAACCTAAAGTGGAAGCGTTGATATTGCCAGAAGGCTATGAGTTAACTTGGGGTGGTGAATATGAGTCATCTAAAGATGCTCAAGAGTCTCTATTTAGCTCGTTACCTATGGGATATTTATTGATGTTCATCATTACTATTTTCCTATTTGGTTCAGTTAAGAAATCATTAGTGATATGGGTTACTGTCCCACTATCTATAATCGGGGTTTCGGTGGGGTTATTAGGAACAAATATGCCGTTCAGTTTTACTGCCTTCCTTGGTCTTCTAAGTTTAAGTGGGATGATTCTAAAAAACGGTATTGTACTTTTAGATCAAATTAATATTGAGCTAGAAGAAGGGCGCGATCCATACGAAGCCATTGTACACAGTGCAATTAGCCGGGTTAGACCAGTAAGTATGGCCGCAATCACAACCATTCTTGGCATGATACCACTCGTGTTCGATGCTTTTTTCGGTTCGATGGCAGTAACCATTATGGCAGGATTAGGTTTTGCTACTGTACTGACGCTTATCGTAGTACCTGTGATGTTTGCGATTCTATTTAAGATTAGAAGCCCTAAACTAACTTAACGAGGCAAACGAAAAAATAGAGCCCAGCAGAATTGCTTCTACTGGGCTACTTAATGAATTAGGAACGACTATTAGGAAAGGAATAACCCTACAGCCCTGTTATTTTCACTGCCTTAAACAGGGCTTTTTTTTTGAATATCTAAATACGCACTAACGTTCGCAATGCTACTTATCTTCTGCTAGTTACACAGTTCCGACAACTTCGCTATTAATGTGTCGACATCTTCTGTTGAAATATCTTTATGCGTGGCAAACCTAACGGGGTTCGTCGCTGTAATGATTATGTTTTCTTTTGCTAACTTGTCAGCTAGTAGGTTTATATCCACGCTGTCGTCAATTTTTGCGAATACTAAGTTAGTTTGAACGTAATCAGGGTTGATGTTAAACAATTCAATTCCTTGCAAACCAACGGCTAACCTTTTTGCGTTTGCATGATCAGTAGCCAATTGCGTTACTTGCTCTGTTAACGCTAGTTTTGCGGCGGCTGCTAAAATACCGGCTTGACGCATACCTCCACCCAGCATTTTTCTCACTCTTCTTGCTCTAGCAATATATTCTTCTGTACCAAGGAGTAAGGAGCCAACTGGAGCGGAAAGGCCTTTAGACATACACACAGTAATAGAATCAAAATACTGTGTGATCTCTTTAATATCGACATTTAGAGCAACGGCAGCGTTATAAACGCGAGCGCCATCTAAGTGCAATTGTAACCCATGTTCGTCAACAAAATTGCGCGCTTTTTGTAGATAGGCTAGGGGTAAAACTTTACCATTGATGGTGTTTTCTAGGCTGAGTAATTTAGTTTGGGCAAAGTGAAAATCGTCGGGTTTGATAGCCATACGGAGCTTATCGAAACACAGTGTGCCATCTGGGTTATTTTCCACTGGTTGTGGTTGAATTGACCCTAAAACCGCAGCTCCACCTGCCTCATATTTAAAATTGTGTGCCTGTTGGCCACACAGGTATTCATCTCCTCGCTGGCAGTGTGCCATCAAACCCAGTAAATTTGCTTGAGTGCCCGACGTTGTAAAAAGAGCCGCTTCAAATCCATGCCTTTCAGCTGCCCATTGTTCCAAATCATTAACAGTAGGATCATCACCATACACATCGTCTCCAACTTCTGCGTGAGCCATTGCTGTGCGCATTGCTTGTGTAGGTCTTGTTACCGTATCTGAGCGAAAATCCATATATATCCTTTCCAACTGATAGTTGTTATTAAATGTAGCCACAAAGCCTTGCTTTAGACAAGCAAGCTATAGTTTTAGAATCATTAATTTTTCCGTCAATAATCATCTGTTCTACTTCTGAAATAGTAAGAGAGAGAACCTCGATTATTTCGTCATCATCACACGTTAATCTGGATGTTTTGTTAAGTTCTTTAGCGATATAAAGGTGTTGTACTTCATCGCAAAAACCTGCAAGAGGAATTAGCTCGCCGATGTATTGGAAATGATTGGCACTGTAATGGGTTTCTTCTTCTAATTCACGCATAGCACAATCCAACGGCAATTCTCCGGATTCTAATGTCCCGGCAGGGAGTTCGTATAACCAATCATTTATAGATGGGCGAAATTGTTTAAGCAAAAGGAGGTTACCGTTTGAAAATAAGGGCAATATCACGGTAGCGCCGGGATGCGTAATCGTTGTGTGAGTAACTTTCTTTTGATTGGGAAGTTCGATGTCACTCTCTATGAGTGAAAGTTGCTTCCATTTATGAATCAATTTAGACATATTTATGTTCTTTGGGCCATATAGGTGCTTTTGCATAGTGATAAGTGAAAACAATAATCTCGAAAATAATTGGGATAGATAGCTGCTATCATCCTACGTCACCAGAAATTCTGTCGCAATACAGAAGTGACCAATGGCACATTTAGCAACTATAACATGTGTAAGGTTGCCAGTTGTCTTAACGAATTATAGACAATACATATTTTTTAACGATACTGTGTTCTGTAACGTAACAGTTTAATAACAAATACATTCAGTTTTTTCTGAGTAATTATTTACGGCTTATCTATGACAACATCCTTAAGAGCATCTCATGCTCAAAAAGCACTGCTATCAGAACGAATCAATAAATTGGTCAAGGCCCTTTCTTATGGTGTATATGAAAGAGAAGATACGATAAAACTGTGCTTGTTAGCAGCATTATCTGGAGAGAGTGTTTTCTTATTAGGCCCTCCGGGAATAGCCAAAAGCCTCATTGCAAAGCGTCTAATTCAAGCTTTTGATAATAGTAGCTATTTCGAATATCTCATGACTCGGTTCTCAACGCCTGAAGAGGTTTTTGGTCCATTGAGTATTCAAGAACTTAAGGACAATGGTCGGTATGTTCGTTTGACAGAAGGGTATTTGCCTCAAGCCCAAGTGGTTTTTTTAGATGAAATCTGGAAGGCAGGGCCTGCCATACTTAATACGTTACTTACCGTAGTAAATGAAAAAACCTTTAAGAATGGTAATGAAATTCAACAAGTACCAATGCGATTGCTTGTCTCGGCTTCGAACGAACTACCTGATGAAGACAGTGGTTTAGAAGCACTCTACGATAGAATGCTAGTGCGTATCTTTGTTAATCGAATTCAAAATAAACAAAATTTTAAAGCGATGCTGGTGACGGGGACTGAACAAGAAGCAACAATACCTGAAGGTCTTGCCATCACCGATGAAGAATATCATCTCTGGAAACGTGAATTAGACACTCTCGAACTCAATGATGAATGTTTTGAAAAAATATATGAGCTTAAAAACCTACTTGAAAAAAGAGGCGAAGAGACCAGTGTAAACACATTTGGTTCGGAGTTATATGTATCCGATAGGCGGTGGAAAAAAGCCGTTAAATTATTAAAAGCGAGTGCTTATTTTAACGGACGTGATTCGATTAATCCTCTCGATTCTATTACTGCTAAAAGACTGTCTATGGCATAGCCCTGAGTCGCGACAACTCGTTCAAGAGGTAATTGAGGAGTTTGCTATAAATTATGCCTTTGATCAGCATGTGATTGGACAGCAAATAACTGTATGCCGAGAAGGTTTAGCTGCGATACAAGATGAACTTGAATCCCAATTCAGTATCACTTTGGTTAATGAAGTGGCAACGGGTATTTTGCGCAAAGGTGGTTATAGCACCGATATTTCTAACGCAAAAATGTATAGCGTTGGAAATGCTAAGGGGTTATTAAAGCTCGTACTTTTACAAAGCAATATGTCCGTTAATGAGTCCGAAAAAGGAGACAGTCGCTGGATCTATGTCGCGAAAGATGAACTAGAAAAAGTGATTAAGGAAGGGGGCGGAGATGCTTACGGTTATGTTAATCAAAACAGTAACCTTTGCCGTATCCGATTTGATATGAATGTCTCAGATAGCTTGGTAGTCAAAGATATCGCGAATCGTTCTGTTTTAGCGGGCCTTGTGACTAATCAAGGGCTTGATTCTACTCTTTATGGCGAATGGTGCGAAAAGGCAGAGTCAGCAATAAAACAGCTGACAGAAGCTGAACATCATTTACGCAAAGTACGTTCTGATTTTCATGGTGCTCTACCGCATAGCTTTATTGATGACCGATTGCCCGCCAAAATGGAAAGCAGTTTACAATCGTTGATGGAAGATCTGGACAATATCAAATTAGATAGTGACAAGGTGACGCAAAGAATCAAAAGTTTGGACCAGTATTTTGCTTAGGGATAAACGATGTTAGGGGCTGATGGATTAAATCTTATTATGATGGTGGCGGAGTCTGGCATCATTGATACGGCAGTGAATGATCTCATTGGACGTTCTCAGGTTTTAATGATCCCACAAAATAGGGCCTTAAAAGCGTCGGTCAATAATCAGGTCACCAAGTGGCGTAATGGGGTAAAAAGGAAAATCACAAAAGCATGTGAAACTGAACGTTTGCTTACTGAGCTTAATCTTTATCAAGAGGTTATTTACTATGATGAAGAAACCTTTTTTGAAAAAGCCCCTGAAATTGTAAATCAACTGCAATGGCATTCTCCTTTCTACTCGAAAGCAAAAAAATTGTTAGAGCGAAACAAAGGTGTATATAACCCTATGTTTCCACACTACTTTTGCGAACAATGGTATAAAAGCCTTTCCAAAGCGATTAAACAGGCTGAGATAGCCGAACTTGAATCGGATAAAGAAAAATTTTTAGCGGATCTTTATCAACGTATTGAGACGATGCAAACTCTACAAAATGTTACTGAAGAAGGGGATGCCGTTAAGGTTGGTCGCTTGTGGGATATGGCGGCAGCTAAGCTTTCAAAAGGTGATGTTGCGTCGATGAAACGGTACGCAGAGTTTCTGAAAAAAAATGGTGACCTACAAGCGATTGCAGAGAAACTTGGGCGAATGGCAAGTGATGTGAGTGATCCTGATTTAGAGAAGAACCCAGCAGAAGAGTTAAAAATGGTCGAAGAAAAAAGCGACGAGGCCGTGGATGATATTGTTGGAATTCATGAAAGTGATGATCTGAGTCGGATGCTACCTAATGAAACGATGTTTTTAGCGTATCCTGAACTAGAAGTAATCTTTTATAAGCATCTAGTCGACAAGCGCTTGATGAATTATAAAGTGAAAGGAAAAGCCCGCAAACTTAGAAAAATCAAATCGCAAAAACCGGAAAATAGGAAAATCGACATCGAGAAAGGACCATTTATTATCTGTGTTGATGCCTCGGGCTCAATGAGTGGATTTCCTGAGCAGTGCGCTAAAGCGATGGCTTATGCTCTGATGCAAATTGCACTTGCTGAAAATAGGGACTGTTTCGTTATACTTTTTTCCACTGAGCAGATCACCTATGAGCTAACTAAAGCAGATGGTTTAAGAGAAGCCAGTGATTTTCTTTCGTACCAGTTTCATGGTGGTACTGATTTGGACCCAGTTATTATTAAATCGGTAGAGTTAATGACGGAAGGGCGGTACCGCAACGCTGATATGGTGGTTATCTCTGATTTTATCGCGCCTAAACAGCCAGAAGTTATCTTAGAAATGGTCTCTTCATTGCAATCTAAGAAAAATCGTTTTCATGCTATCAGTCTTTCTAAATATGGGAACCCACAGCTAATGGCTATGTTCGACCATTGTTGGAACTATCATCCAAATATCGTTGGTCGATTATTTAATAAGTGGTAGTGAAATAAGGTAGCTTCTATCACTGTATTCTTCGTTTACTATCATTTTTTGTATTAATATTGTAAACAATGTGTATGTTTTTTGTGTTTTCAAAAATATTAATAAAATAATGTTTTATTAGGTATCCAATTGTTATTAAATAAGATTAACTAAGTCAGAATACACCTGTGCGCTCGAAAGTGTTTGCATGAAAGTGTGAACAAGGTCAAAATTAAGCGTTACTGCTCGGTGAACGAGCTTCTATTTTCAGAGGTTTATATGAAAGTTGTTGATATTCTCAAGCACAGAGGAGAATCTTTGACCAAGCATCACTTGGAGATCAAAGAACTCATGTCGCCTGCGATTAGAGATTACTGGAGTGATCTTGTTAATAAAGCAAATGAAAGCCCTATACTGCATTGGTTTCGAGATCACTCAATGGTTCCTGCAGTTAATGAAGGGGTTAAACCAACCGATCAAGAAAGTTTCAATTTAAGTGATGAAGCTTTAGCGACTTTCAATGAACTTCATGAAAAACTAGATCAAGAAATTCATGTAGGTGATTGGGTACATATCGAACAAGAACGTATTAATTCTTTTGGTCAAGTGACTGAAGACATGCAATGGATTCACACTGATCCAGAACGTGCAGCAGAAGAGTCCCCTTTTAAAACCACAATTGCTCACGGTTTTTTGACTTTATCGATGCTTTCAAAAATGACGGATAGTGTTGATGCGGATAACCCTCTATTTCCTGCGGCTCGATTAGTGGTAAATGTGGGACTGAATCAAGTACGCTTTCCATACCCAGTAAAAGCCGGAAATAAGATTCGCACTCGAAGTAAGTTGTTAAAAGTAACGCCTATCAAGAAAGGTATTGAAGTCGAACGTGAACTGAAAGTAGAAATAGACGGAGTTCGTCGTCCCGGATGTGTTGTTATTTCAGTGGTTAGACTTTATTTTTAAGAGTAACTAGATTTCAAAAAAAGAGCTGTTTATTAACAGCTCTTTTTTGTTTCAGTGTCTCGTTCTAATTAAGTTTTTGAACTATATGAATGTGGTTCTTTAGGCATTAAGACATCGATATAGAGCTTCCAGCCTATTGTGTCCATCACATTCATGTACTGATTAGATACTTTTCTTATTTACTGGTACTAGTTCTTCGCTGGAATGTATCCATATTGCAAAATAAGTTCATTGGCGCGTTCTGATTTTAAAAACTGTATGAACTCTTTTCCATCTTTGCTAATGGTATCAGTTTTATAGAAAATAATGAAAGGTCTAGAAAGCTGGTATTTTTTATCACGAATGTTTTCCTGGCTAGCGGTTATGCCTTCGAACATAAGTTCTTTTACTGTGTTATCAACAGAACCATCAGAAATAAAACCTATCGCTTGAGGGTTATGATTGACGATAGTCTTGACCATACTATTGCTGCTAACGACGAGGTTAGTCGGGTTTATATCTGATACTTGGTGTTTATTTATTACACGAGTTAATCCAAGCAGTGATTCAAAACTTGAGCGCGATCCAGAAGATAACTCTCGAGTGACAACCGCAATAGGGAGATCGTCGCCACCTAGCTGTTTCCAATTAGTGATATTGCCTTTATATATATCGAAAAGTTGTTTGCGGCTAATGTCTTCAACTTTGTTTGCGTGGTTGACTACGACACCCAACCCATCATAAGCGATGGTTAATACGGTTAGTTGCTCTGAGTATTCACCTTCATTAAGGTAACGCGAACTCATACCAATTTCTGAAACACCTTTATCAACTAGGGTGATGCCGGCGGTCGAGCCTATGCCTTGGACAGCAATGTATGATGAGTCATGTGTGGCATTAAACTCATCAGCAATCACCTCCATGATGCGTGATACAGAAGTCGAACCTGAAATAGTAACTTGTTTAGCATTAGCAACTGGAAGTAAAACGGTCGCTGACAGCAGAGTCGCTAAAACAACACGAAACATAAAAACTCCTAAATATAAATAATTCCAGCGCAAATTGTATTTAAGAGGTATTACATTTTTATGAATGGGATGTAGTTTATACTTTTATTTGTAACTTTAAGTGTGTTTCATGAGATAGGGTTTATAGTTAAGTAGGCAGTAGTTTTTATTTGGTGTAATGCATGCATATATCTGAGATAGAACAATTTCGTCTAGAAAAAGCGGTTAGAGCCATGTGTTCAAGCCGTAATCAGAGCATCTTAGCTGAGATGGGAAAGGTACAATATGAAATATACAGTGAAGGTGTTATATTTTCTAAACTCTGCTTTTTGTTAGATTCATCTCACATAAACGCTGAGTTCCCAATCGCAAAACTAGAATATGATCACGACAAAAATTTGTGGAATTTGTACCTAGCTGAAAGAGAAGAAGGTAGCACGGAGTTGTTAGCGTGGATACCCTATCCAAAGTTGCAACCGAATGCAGAGTTTACTCATTTACTTAATGAAATAGAGTTGGATCCATACCAAATTATTTGGTGAATATCGTTAAGTGGATACTTAAAAGAGAACCTGACTGGTTCTCTTTTTAGCCCTTTTTAACATGTTGTCTAAACTCTTTTGGTGTCATACCCTGCACACCTTTAAAAGCTGTACTGAAGTGAGCAGCACTTTTAAACCCTGATTCTATGGCTATTTGTGCGATGGACTTGTTACTTAATCTCAGTTTCGTAGCCGCATGGTTTACACGTTTAATTTTTAAAATCTGAGAAAAACTTAAGCCCTCGGCGGCTAAACGCCTTTTTAGCGTAGCGATGGACATACCTAAGAAGCTTGCGGTCGATTCTAACGAAACATCACCTTCTATATTAATTTCTATAAAACCGATGACTTTCTCTGCAGTACCTTGGTCACATGCGCTGCGAACCATAGTTTGAAAGTTAGGTTCGATAGAAAGAATTTCGTATATTAGCGCTTGAGCTAAAGACTCCAACATGGACTCTGTGCTTGCACCACTATCTTTGGCTTTAAGCAGAATAGTTAGAATATCATTTGCGATTTCGTGTGATTCATTTAACGCATAGCTATGCACTTCACTGTCTGTTGTTTGAGCGATAGAAAGATGAAGATTGTCGCAAAACTGCCTAAATAAACTAGGTTCAAAGGTAATGATATCCGCATTGAACTTACCATTATCCGCATGCGACTCCAGAGCTCTTATTCGATCAGAGTGGTAAATAGTGAAATCACCAGCAGAAAGCGTTCTGGGAAGGTTTTCTTTGGTTTTGTAGGTTACCTGACCCTCTTTAACGAAAATCAGCCCACATTGAGTGGTTGGATAACGTGTTGCTTTGCGGGCAACAAAAATATCATGTTTATAGACTTTTATTCTCGACATAGACTCACATTGAATAATAGTAATAAGGTGCTATTGAGCACCTTATTAGAGAGTAAATATTATTACGATTTCGTATTCGGCTCAGATTTTTCTAGTTCGCTAATAGGTTGATAAGGTTTAGCAACAATATTACGGTTTTCTAAATTTACTTCCGTAAGTACTATTTCTAGCACATCGCCAAGCTTGTAAACGTGATCGTTGTCGATAGATACCGTACCTGTGTCACTATTACACTCAATTCTTTCTTTATTCGGCATAATAAGTGATGCTGGTACAAAACCAGTGGCTCCATTTTCTAAAATACGAACACGCATACCAGCTCTATTTATATCAAATATTTCACCTTTGAAGACGGTTTCTTCTTTCGGCTCATTTAGCAGCGTTAGAGCGTATAACCAGTTAGCTATATTTCGTTCTGCGATTTTGTGGTGTTTTCGGTGGATAGCAAGCTCGTCACTAATTTTATCATCGGGTAATTGGGTCGGTTCGCGGTTTAAGATATAGTCTTTCAATAGGCGGTGATTAATCATGTCGCCATATTTTCGAATGGGTGAAGTCCAAGTGGCATAGGTATCGAGGCCCATGGCGAAATGTTCAGACGGCTTATGGCTAAATTCACTAAATGTTTGGTGTTTTCTTAACCTATTATCGAGATAGTTTGTCTCTAGGTTAGACAACCAGCGTCGAAGAGCACTAAAGCCTTCCAATGATGTGAGTTCTTCCGTGCTGAAGTCATTTTCTCCTTCAGCGTTAACCAGTTTAACAATCTCTTTAATTCTTTCAGGCTTAAACCCTGCGTGAGTATTGAAAATACCCGTGTTAAATTGCTTTTTCAGAACGGTACCAGCACATATGTTGGCTGTAATCATCGCTTCTTCCACGAGCCTATTTGCACTTCTACGTTCTTCAGCATGTATCGCAATAACTTCGTTCGTTTCGCTCAGTTCAAAACGATAATCTGGTCGATCTTTGAATACTACTGCGTTGTTTTCTCGCCATGCAGTACGAGCATTAGCGAATTCTGCTAAGGTAAGAAGCACTTCCGAAATTATACTATCTGGTTGCCACCGCTCTGAGGCCGTATTTTCTAACCAGTTAGAGACATTGTTATAACTGAGCCTAGCATGTGATTTTATATTGGCCGCGAAAAATTCTATGTCATCGCCAATAGAGCCATCTGTAGAAATACTGACGCTACAACATAAGACAGGACGTATTGCACCTTCTAAAAGAGAGCAGAGTTCGTCAGCGAGATCTCTTGGTAGCATTGGTATGTTTTTACCGGGTAAATAGATGGTAAACCCCCGAGCTCTTGCTACCTTATCCATGTCATCGTCAGCGCTAATATAGGCTGTTGGGTCCGCAATAGCGATAGTGAGTTTGTACCCACCAGATTCTAGTTTTTCAGCATATAACGCGTCATCCATATCTTTGGTGGATTCGCCATCTATTGTCACAAATGGCACTTCAGTCATATCTATACGCGTAAGATTTGGCTCATCTAATGCCTGCCAGTCTTGTGTGCTTTCTGGTTCTGTATTTGGAAGGTCATTTTCTGCTAAGGTTACCCACCATGGTGCAATCTGGTCATCGGCATCTGTGATTTTTTCACTAATTTCCACAAAAAAACCATTGTCACCTTTAAGTGGATGGCCGGTAAGGTGAGCCACGACCCAGTCTCCTTCTTTTAAGGTTTCCGGGTTAAGTCCTTTTCTTGCTTTCGCTTTTAGAGAGAGCTTTTTGTATTGTTGTTTATCGGGCACTACATTGAGTCGTCCTTTAAAAACTTTACCCGGCCAATGAATCGAGTGAGCCCCTGCTCAATAAGCTGATCTGGTTCGGCGAACTCTTTTTCGTTTTCGTTACGGATCAGTGCAACGACTTTGTCCCCATGTAGGCACTTTTTCATTTGAGGTGGAGGGATAAAAACGCTGTTTTTACTATCGACTTCGAGAAAGCCAAATCCTCGTTCTGTAGCCTTGATCGTGCCTTCTTTCTTAGGGATGTTTTCTTTTATCTGTTGCTTTAGCTGAGCTAATAGGGGGTTATCTTGAAACATTTATTTTCATTCTGCCTGGGTATTCTGTGCTAACTATAATCACAACCACCTATATTTACTACTAGTTGCATTGAATTGACCTTAAACTTTTTGGTGTTTTTTCATCAATAAAGAGACTTATGTCAAGAAAATGACGATTTGATAAACAATTTCACTGAAATTAAATAAAAGTGTGATGGATTTCAATTTTTTCTGGATTTTTGTCCAGAATTGAGGCATTATGCGCCCCCTTAGATATGTCCCTAGCGGCTTGATGCGTTTTTATATACTCAGTGCATCTGAATGGATTTAGTGCGGATGGTTCGTACAACCATTGAAGTATTGGAATTGGAAGAGCACATGGGACCGATGATTTATTTGATAAAGTAGGATCCTAATGCAAGATTCCAATATTCAATTCAGTGACTTAGAGCTGAATGACACCCTATTGTCTGCGCTTAACGAAATGGGTTTCGTTAATCCAACGCCAATTCAAGCTGCATCTATACCATTCCTTTTAGAAGGTCGTGATGCTTTAGGTAAAGCACAAACCGGTACAGGTAAAACTGCCGCGTTTTCACTTCCTGTTCTCAACAAGATTGACTTAAAGCAATACAAACCACAAGCGATTGTACTTGCTCCAACACGTGAGTTGGCTATACAAGTTGCCGCAGAAGTTAAGAACCTTGGTCGTAATATTAAGGGCCTTAAAGTTCTTGAGATTTATGGTGGTGCTTCTATTGTTGATCAAATGCGCGCTCTTAAATCCGGTACTCATATAGTTGTCGGTACGCCTGGGCGTGTACAAGACTTGATCAATCGTGATCGCTTACACCTAGGTGAAGTGAAAACATTCGTACTCGATGAAGCCGATGAAATGCTTAACATGGGTTTTGTGGATGACGTTACTGCTATTATGGAGCATGCTCCTGAAACAGCTCAGCGTGTTTTATTTTCTGCAACTATGCCTCCAATGCTTAAGAGAATCGTTGATCGATTCCTTCGTGATCCAGCGCGTGTTGACGTAGCGGGTAGCAACCATACAGTTGAAAAAGTAGAGCAGCAATTTTGGGTAGTGAAAGGTGTAGAAAAAGACGAAGCAATGACTCGTCTTCTCGAAACTGAAGAAACTGATGCCTCGATTGTGTTCGTTCGTACTCGTCAAGATACTGAACGTTTAGCTGATTACCTGTCTGATCGTGGCTTTAAAGTTTCTGCACTACACGGTGACATTCCGCAGTCTTTGCGTGAGCGTACTGTTGATAATATCAAAAAAGGTGTTATCGATATTTTAGTAGCAACAGATGTTGTTGCTCGTGGACTTGATGTACCTCGTATTACACATGTATTTAACTACGATATTCCATTCGATGTTGAGTCATATATCCACCGTATCGGCCGTACTGGTCGTGCTGGTCGTAAGGGTAAAGCAATTCTACTCGTTCGTACGAACCAAATTCGTATGTTGCGCACTATTGAACGCGTAACAAGATCAAGCATGGAAGAGATTCAACTTCCATTACGTGATCAAGTTGCTGAGTCACGTTTAGCTAAGCTAGGTGCTGAATTAAATAGTGAAAAAGAAAATGCATCTCTAGAAAATTTTGCAGAGTTGGTAGCTAAACTTCAAGAGTCTCTTGAAATCGATGCGACTACATTAGCGGCGATGCTACTAAAACGTGCTCAAGGTAAAACGCCTTTATTCTACAAAGGTCCAGACCCTATGACGGCTGCGATTGAGCGTGAAAAACAACGTCGTAAAGATCGCCGTGATGGTGGGGATCGTGATGGACGCCGTAGCGAAGGCCGTAATTTTGGTGGCGAAAACAAAGATTGGGAAACATACCAATTACAAGTTGGTCGTGATCAAGGCGTTCAGGTTAAAGATATCGTTGGCGCACTAGCTAACGAACTTGGCCTAACAAAAGGTTCTATTGGTGCAATTAAACTTGCTCAAGGTCATACCTTTGTTCAGCTACCAAAAGCAATGAATTCTGACACCACAGGAAAGCTACGTAAGTTACGTATTCGCCAAAAAGAAGTGGGTGCAGTTGTTTGTGACTTCACTGATTTCCGTGAATCACGTGGAGGCCGCGGAAGTGAAGGTGGTCGTCGTGATGGTGGTGGTTACCGTGGAAACCGTGATGGTGCTCGTGGAAACAATCGTGGTGGAAAAGATGGTGAACGTCGTTTTGACCGCAATCGTGGTGGTGATAATCGCGGTAGTTACCGTGGAGAGAAAGCCAACCGTGGTGGCGCTCGCAGCGAAGCATAATTGAATGAAAAGCCGAGCGATGAGCTCGGCTTTTTTGTGCCTGTTTGTTTGTCCTAATTTAAATCATACATCGATACCCGCCTCATCGATTTCAACGATAAGAGTTTCCTTTAACGCCTCATCTATCCACCGGTTAAGGTCTGGATCTGTAAGTACAAAATCCAGATATTGCTGCGCTAAAGGTGATAGCTTAACCTGATAAGTTTTAAATCGCATCACAACAGGAGCGAACATCATGTCGGCTATAGACCATTTCTCGAAGAGCCACCCACACCCACCATCTACCATGTTCATTTGATTTGACCAGATTTGATCGATACGCTGTATATCCTTGAGCGCTTGTTCACTCAGTTCTATAAATCGTGTCGCCCTTATATTCATTGGCATTTCGTTTCGGAGCGCATTAAATCCGGAGTGCATTTCAGCTGAAATGGACCGAGCATAGGCCCTTTCAACAGGGTCCTTAGGTAAGGCTCGTCCATTCATATAGGTTTCGTTGATATACTCACAAATCGCCAATGAATCCCAAACAGTCACTTTGTTATCAACTAACGTGGGTACTTTCGCCGCCGGATTAAACTTGGTGATCTCTCTATAAAATTCGGGTGTATCCAGTGGTAACAATATTTCTTCAAATGTTAATTCGGCTTTATTTACCATTAACCATGCACGTAGTGACCAACTAGAGTAGTTTTTGTTTCCTATGATTAATTGCATATCTTGTCCCTAAGTTTTGCATTAATAAGTGGGAGTATTGCCGTTTTGATTTTATCTGACAACAATTACTTAACATGTGGGCTTCGTCATTAAGAAACTACGTGAATAATTAGGCATAAAATATCAGTTTAATTGCATTAAATTTGATGCTCGTATAAATTTAATATTTGATCTGCGTCAATAAAATCGTCGCCCCTTCAAATTCTCCATCAATAAAAGTTGAAAGATTAAAAAATTATTGAATAATGGTTCGTGGAAAGGGGGCACGTCGGTGCTAAAATAGTCTATAAAGGAAATCTGTCTCATGGCAAATAAGTTTGTGCTTGTAATCAACTCTGGTAGTTCATCTTTGAAATTCGCGGTAATCGACACTATTTCGGGTGAAGCTGTATTGAGTGGTTTAGGCGAATGCTTTGGTTTAGAAGACTCTAGAATGAGTTGGAAATATCAAGGTGAGAAGAAAGAAGTTGCAATCACAGACGAAGGTAATCATCACCAAGCTGCTATCAGTATGCTCGTTGATTTAGTCAATGAATTAGGTTTAACAGAAAACATTGTTTCTGTTGGGCACCGCGTTGTGCATGGTGGGGAAACGTTCACTAAGTCAGTTCTTATTACTGAACAAACAATAAAAGATATTGAAGCAGTTCAGGATTTAGCGCCATTACACAACCCTGCTAACTTGCTTGGTATTCGTGCCGCTTTAGAAGCCTTTCCATCGTTACCTCAAGTTGCCGTGTTTGATACCGCATTTCACCAAACTATGCCTGCTAAAGCGTTTACAGGTGGTATTGCGCACGAGTTGTATGAGAAGTATGCAATTCGTAGATATGGTTTCCACGGAACTAGCCACTTTTACGTTAGTAGAGAAGCGGCAAAAATGTTAGACAAGCCAATAGATAAGGCTAGCTTTATTTCTGTTCACCTTGGAAACGGCGCATCCGTTTGCGTAATTAAAGATGGTCAAAGCGTAGATACCTCAATGGGCTTTACTCCATTAGCTGGGCTAATGATGGGTACGCGAAGTGGTGATCTAGACCCAGGAGTTATTGAATTTCTTTTGAAAAAGGGTTGGACGCAAGACGAAGTCTTCGACACGTTGAACAAAAAATCAGGTTTCTTGGGTGTATCTGGTTTAACAAGTGATGCTAGAGGCATACTTGATGCGATGGAAGAGGGCCACGAAGGGGCAACATTAGCATTTGAAGTATTTACTTATCGTGTTGCCAAATTTATTTCCTCATACATGGTCTGTTTAGACTCGTTAGACGGAATAATTTTCACAGGTGGTATTGGTGAAAACTCTTTACCTATCCGTAGTAAAATTCTTGGTTACCTTAAACTTCTTGGTTATAAGGAAGATAAAGCGGCTAATGAAGCTGCGAGATTTGGCGCAAGTGGCATCATTACAGAAGACGGTGGACCTATCGCTATGGTAATTCCAACCAACGAAGAGTTGGTTATCGCTCAAGATGCGGTGTCGTTAATCTAAAACATTATTTAATATAGATAAAAACAGCGCCAATTAGGCGCTGTTTTTTTCTGCAAAACTGCCGGATATAACAGTTTTCTACTAAAACCCTTACATGTTGGAAATTTAGTCAGTTATAATACGCCGAAATATAAGTGTGTCGTTGCATTAAACTGGTTGGGTATATGGATGTTTTCAACGCTGTTTTCGGTTTCACTGTTTTAGTTAGTATTCTTTTGGTGACATATCATGCAGGTGCATCGAAAGCGATCATGGCAAGTTCATCTCCATTTTTTATGGTGACTGATGAAGGCCAAATTATTTTTATTAATCCTTTACTAAAAGATGATGCATTACTTGGCATTTCTAGCAAAGATATTTCAACACTCCCACCTCAATTTATTTTGTTTATACAAAAACAAACAGGTCTAAACTCTTTCGTTTACGCACATGAATTCAATCACTTAAAACATTCCTATACGTTTATCGGCAAGAGAATGTGGTTTAAAGGGCAGAGGTGTTGGCAGGTCTCGGTAAATTTAAATCTTGTCGATGAATCTAACCGTAATCGCTCACTTGGCAATAAAGCGTTATTACATAATATTATTCAAAACATCCCCGATGCCATTGGGATGATGGACGAAAACTTAGTATATGAAGCGTGTAATCCTGCTTTTGTGAAAGCATTGGGAATAGAGTTACCAGAAGATTTACTAGGACGGACATTAGATCAAGTAGCACCGAAAAATATAGCTGAAAAATTTGCTTATTCTGATAGAAATGTCTTAGAAACGGGAAGAGAGTTTCATATTATTGATGAAGTTACGGATGAGAAAGGTGATAAGCAGTGGATGGAAGCGCGTAAGTTTGCGTATACCGACCAAATTACGAATAGAAAAGGCCTATTTATAATTGCGAGAGATATTACAGAAAGTGAACTGGCTAAAGAAAAACTCAAACAAGCAAAAAATGAATTTAGACGATTAAGCTTAATTGACGGACTTACAGGGGTTGGAAATCGACGATATTTTGATGAAAACTTAGAAGGCCTTTGGCAACTGCATATTGAAAAGCAACAACCGTTAACTATTATGTTTTGCGATATTGATGAATTCAAAAAACTTAACGATATATATGGTCATAGTGAGGGTGACAAGGCTCTGGTCTTGGTGGCGAGTGCATTGGAGCGGTCAGTTTCTGATACAGAGGATAGGGTGTTTAGGATCGGTGGAGAAGAGTTTGCTTTTATATTGTCAGACACGGACAACGATAAGGCTGATCTTGTTGCGAGGCGGATTCACAAGCAAATAGAAGCATTGCAGTTTCGCCATGATGGTTCTTTAATTAAGTCGACTCTTACCATTAGCATCGGTGTTGTAACGATTATTCCACAGATAAAGCATTCAGTGGTAGACATTCTAGAAGAGGTAGATAAGGCGCTTTATCAAGCTAAGTCAAATGGTAAAGACCAAACTGTATACGCAGCATAATTTCAATCACTTCCTATGAAATCTTAGAAATTCCCCAACCGCCCAATAAAATAACTGCATTGTTTAATCATAAGTAGTATAAATAATTCAACATGTTATTAAATTAAGGGCGCTAGGATGGCAAAGTACAATTTTGATAGTTGTATAGATAGAGAAGGGACTAATTCTGCTAAGTGGGAATTTATGAAGAAGATTTCTCCTTATGCAAATGAAAACACGATACCGCTTTGGGTTGCTGATATGGATTTTGCCTGCGCTCCAGAAATTATCGAAGCGATAGCACAGCGTGTTGATGAAAAAATCTTCGGTTATAGTATGGCTGAACCAAGTTATTATGAAAGCGTTCAGAATTGGTTTTTAAAAAATTTGACTGGTCTGTTCGCAGTGAAGATATATTTCTTACTAGTGGTGTTATTCCAGCTCTGGAAACCATTATTCAAGTTTATTCAAAGCAACAAGAGGGGATTATTATTCAGCCCCTGTTTATCACATGTTTGCTAAGGTTATTGAGCGAGCTGGTAGGCAAATTGTCAATAATCCGCTTGTAGAAGACGATGGTGTTTATAGTATTGATTTTGTTGATTTAGAAAAAAAGCAACGAATCCGAATAATACAATTATGTTCTTTTGTAGCCCCCATAATCCAACAGGTAATGTATGGAGCCAAGAGGACTTGTTACGAATTGGACAAATTTGTTTAGATAACAATGTGTTACTCATTAGCGATGAGATTCACTTTGACCTAGTACGTACAGGAGTAAAACACTATCCAATGGCGACATTGTTTCCAAATGCTGACAAAATTATCACTTGTACAGCACCGAGTAAGACCTTTAATTTAGCGGGCTTACACATGTCGAATGTAATTATCGAAAACAAAGATCTTAAAGAGATGTGGGAAGCTAAAGTTGGTTTTTCTATGCCTTCTCCTTTAGGTATCGTTGCGGTAAAAGCGGCTTATAATTTCTGCGAATCATGGCTTGATGAGTTAAAAACGTATATTGATGCGAACTACGCCTTTGCGAAAACCTTCATAGACGAACATATGCCAAAGGCGAGGTTTGTTATTCCTCAGGGTACGTATTTCATATGGTTGGATCTGCGTGAGTATGGCTTAACATCATTGCAATTAGATGATCTCATGATAAAAAAAGCGAATGTACTGCTTGAAGGCGGATCTATGTTTGGTAATGAAGGAAATGGATTCCAACGTATAAATATCGCCTGTACTCGTAAAACTTTGGAGCAAGCACTAATTAGAATAAGCAGAGCTCTTGAGCAGTAAATCGTCTATAAGCTCATGATGCGCGCTTGTAACACCAGCTAGGCGAGTATATTTAGGTTGGTTTCTATCATTTTCTAATGGATGGTGCCAACCTTTAGTATTTTCTACGAAGTGTTGCGCAAAGTTTTCAGAAACCTCCAAGCAACCAGCAATAACGGTGTCCACATAGCTTTGAACTATCGGGATTTCTATCGTTGGAGCTATTATATTTTCAGTTACATATACCCAAATAGTTAATGTTCTATCTATTTCTTCTTCTACGGTTTCTACTTTGTGAGTTTTTACTTCGATCCGTTGGTAGCCTGCTTCCCTTTTATCAAACTCGTTTAATGTATGCTCATCCACTTTTAATAAAACACCGTTAACTTGACCAGAACCAATACTTACTGCGAGAGGTGATAAAAGATAGCTGTCATTTATTAAGGTCCAATGTCTTATTAATCCATGAATAATGACAGGAATGGCAGGGCCGGTTTGTCCGGTTAATCTTCTGGATGATGAGTTAAGTAAGCTTCCGTAGCCAAAAATATACATAATATCTATTGCTCGTGGCGGTATTGTTAATTTACAAAATAGCACATTTAGTTGTAATTAAAAAACAAGTGCAATTATTTAACATAGATTTAACTTGACATAGGTCACATTACATAAGTAAGAGTGTGATTTTGCTCACCTTTATATTCCTGGATTAGATTTATTATGTATACTATGAGATATTGGTCACATAAAAAATTGTAGCTAAGTTTCCAAGAATGAGATCTGAAGCATGTAATTTTTATTGACATTAATAAAATAACTTAAATGTAGTAAAATTACATATCGTTTTCGTGATTTCCATCCCATCAAGTCGCGGTTTGTTGTTATTTTTTGTGTTTAATGTCACGAAAAACCCGTTCCACATCCTAAAGTTAAATTATGTGGTAAATTTATTGTGTCGAAACAATAGTCGGTTTTAGCGAACCGAAACCACAAACTTTTAGAACATCGAACGGGGAACTCTTATGTTATCACCAGAAGCGAAGGTCAAGGTACAAAATTTTGGCCGTTTTCTCTCCAACATGGTAATGCCGAACATTGGTGCATTTATCGCTTGGGGTTTTATTACTGCTCTATTTATTCCAACAGGTTGGATTCCAAACGAGACATTGTCTTCAATGGTTGGTCCAATGATTACTTACTTGCTACCTCTACTAATCGGTTATACCGGTGGTAAAATGGTTGCGGGTGAGCGTGGTGCTGTCGTTGGTGCTGTGACAACAATGGGTGTTATCGTTGGTACAGACATTCCAATGTTCATGGGTGCAATGATTGTTGGTCCATTAGGTGCTGTTGCAATTAAGAAATTCGATGCAGCTGTTCACGGTAAAGTGAAAAGTGGTTTTGAGATGTTAGTTAATAACTTCTCTGCCGGCATCATTGGTATGATTTGTGCGATTCTTGCTTACGTAGTTGTTGGTCCTGCTGTTAAAGCTCTATCTACAGGTATGGCTTCAGGCGTAAACGTGCTGGTTGAAACAGGTATACTACCTCTTACTTCTATTTTTGTTGAACCAGCGAAAATCCTTTTCTTAAACAATGCTATTAACCACGGTATCTTCTCACCACTTGGAATCCAACAAGCAGAAGAAGCTGGTCGTTCTATCTTCTTCCTAATCGAAGCTAACCCAGGTCCTGGTTTAGGTCTTCTATTGGCTTATATGGCATTTGGTAAAGGTGCAGCGAAGCAATCAGCAGCTGGTGCTTCTATCATCCACTTCTTAGGTGGTATTCACGAAATTTATTTCCCATACGTACTGATGAACCCTCGTCTAATCCTTGCAGTTATCGCTGGTGGCGCAACGGGTGTATTCGTAAACGTATTGTTTGATTCTGGTCTTGTATCTCCAGCATCTCCTGGCTCAATCTTCGCAGTATTGTTAATGACGCCGAAAGCCGCGTTTGTTGGTGTGATTCTTTCTGTAATCTCTTCAGCTGCTGTTTCTTTCTTCGTTGCATCTTTACTGATGAAAACTCAAAAGCAAACTGATGATGACGAGTCACTTGAAGAAGCAACAAACCAAATGAAAGACATGAAGTCTTCTTCTAAAGGCGCAGCAGGTGCAGCAATCGACATGGCTGCAGTAACTAAAATCATCGTTGCATGTGATGCAGGTATGGGTTCAAGTGCGATGGGTGCGAGTCTTCTTCGTAAAAAAGTTGAAGCAGCAAACCTTAATATCGACGTAACAAACCTAGCAATTAATAACTTGCCACAAGATGTAGATATTGTTGTTACACACAAAGATTTGACTGATAGAGCTCGTAACCATGCAGGCTCTGCTAAGCACATCTCACTATCTAACTTCTTAGATAATGCACTATATGACAACTTGGTTGCTGAGCTAGTAGCGGCTCAAGAGGGCGCTGTAAAAAAGCCTGATGCACCAGTAAACGCAGACTCTAGTGAAGATGGAACGCTAAAGTTAACAACTGAGAACATCTTTTTAGGAATGGAAGCATCAACTAAAGAAGAAGTAATCAAGTTTGCTGGTGAACAACTTGTAAAATTAGGAAATGTAGCACCTGAATATGTTGCTGGCATGCTAGCTCGTGAAGAATTAGTGTCGACTTACTTAGGTGAATCAATCGCTGTTCCACACGGTACGATTGAAGCGAAGCAATATGTTAAAAAGACAGGCATCGTGTTTTGTCAATTCCCACAGGGTATTCAGTGGGGTGAAGATGAAGATGATGTAGCAATAATGGTAATTGGTATTGCGGCTCAGGGTGACGAACATATACAGGTTATCACGGCCATTACGAATTCACTTGATGACGAAGAAGCGATTGAATGTTTGAAGACAACATCAAATCCGGATGATGTTCTTCGAATCCTAAACGGGAAATAATCCTTCGGAGTTATAGCTCCTAAGCGAAGTGAATGAGGTCGGCCTTGGCCCCCCTAGGTCGACCTCAATTTTGATTTTACTAACTTTTATTTTTTTGGAATACACATTATGAAAGCACTACATTTTGGCGCAGGTAATATAGGTCGTGGTTTTATTGGTAAGTTATTAGCAGATGCAGGCGTTGAAGTTACATTTGCCGATGTTAATGAAGAAGTCGTAAACGCTTTAATCGAAAGAAAAGAGTATCCGGTTAAGGTTGTAGGGGCCGACTGTAAAGTAGAAACTGTTTCTGGAGTTACCGCGCTTAACTCAACTAGCCCTGAAATTATCGATGCAATCGTAAGCTCTGATATCGTAACCACAGCAGTTGGTCCAACTGTTTTAAAAATCATAGCGGGTACGGTTGCACAAGCTTTAGAAAAACGTATCGATATGGGTATAACCTCACCGCTTAACATCATTGCATGTGAAAACATGGTTCGTGGTACTTCACAGTTAAAAGAAGCGGTATTTGAAAAACTTAGCGATGAATTAAAACCTCAAGTTGAAGAATTGGTTGGTTTTGTTGATTCTGCCGTTGACCGTATAGTTCCACCTGCTGAAGAAGGTGAAACCGATCTTTTAGCAGTGACAGTAGAAACATTCAGCGAATGGATTGTTGATGAAACTCAGTTCAAAGGTGAAATTCCTGATATCCCAGGAATGGAACGCACAGACAATTTGATGGCATTTGTTGAACGTAAATTGTTCACTCTGAATACGGGTCACTGTGTTACCGCTTACTTAGGTTGTCTTGCTGGTTTGAACACTATTCGTGAAGCGATTGAAGATCCGGCAATTAGAGCAGAAGTGAAGCAAGCTATGGAAGAGAGCGGTGAAGTTCTTATTCGTCGCTACCAATTTGATCCTGCTGCTCATGCTGCATATATCGAAAAAATCTTAGGACGTTTTGCTAATCCTTATCTTATAGATGAAGTTGACCGTGTAGGTCGTCAGCCGATTCGTAAGCTTGGGGCGGGTGATCGTTTAATAAAACCACTCCTAGGTACCATTGAATACGGCATTGAAAACAAAACTTTGCTTAAAGGGGTTGCAGCAGCGCTTAAATACACTAATAATTCAGACCCCCAAGCTGAAGAGCTGCAAGCATCACTAAGTGATGAGGGTGTGAAGGCAACTCTTGCTAAGTATACTGGCCTCGATATCGCGGGAAGTGAAATAGCCCAAATCGAAACGATGTATGCTCAGCTTTAAGTAATAATGCAAGGGAGAGCGGTTGCTCTTCCTTGCGTTACACGTAGTTAAGATAAAATATGTCAGACACAGTAGATGAAACAGAAGTAATTGAAAAACTAAACAGTACCACATCGGTAAGGGCTTTTATTGTCGTTGCAGTAAGTGTGTTCAATGAAGCGGTTGAAGGGCTCATGCAACGTATCTTTAGAAAAGATAACTTTGCAGTGCAATCTGTTGTGGGACCACTTCTTCAAGATACAGGGCCGTTGGGTGACGTTAGTGTAAGGCTTAAGCTGTTATTTGGCTTAGGAGTTATACCCGATGCGATATATCATGACATTGAAGACATCATTAAGCTTCAGAACAAGCTTAACGCCGATTTATCTGATCTTGAATTTACTACTCCTGATGTTTTAGAGTCGATTCAAAAGCTAAGGCTTATCCAAAAAATGGGAACGGTACAGTTCGAAATAATGGAGCCAGATGGTGATGTAGGTCTTGAGTTTTATCAGTTACAACAAATGAGACAACAACAAGTTATCAAATCTAGTCTTGCGCTTGCTATTGTTGAAATATGTCATGAATTAAATAAGGATAGTCCTTTCTAATCTAACGCCAGTACGACTAGAAAGGACATCAAACAATTTTTTACTATTCTCTTCCCCTTTACCTTATCGATTTTACACTTCATTAATTTAGTCTCCTTATTGATTATATACTCACTCATTATGTTGGCATGTATAAACATACAGTACTATGATTTGCTGAGTTACTCGTGTGTGAGTATCCGATTCTGCGAAAGAAAAAAGGTTTTGTATGAAGTTTATCGAAATTCAATATTATAAATCTCCGTTTGGAGAACTCATTTTAGGTAGTTACGACGAGCAACTTTGTATCTGTGATTGGCGTTACCGGAAAATGCGAAGTGCCATCGATAAAAGAATTACCAGTAAGCTTCAAGCTCAATATTTGGAAAAAGACAATGTTGTTTTGCAGACGGTACGAAATCAATTAGAGCAGTTTTTTAATTCAGAAAGGCGTGATTTTGACTTACCGTTACTATTTGTTGGCACCGATTTTCAACAAAAGGTTTGGCAGCAACTTGCCTTGGTTCCGTTTGGTAATACTTCAACCTATTTAGAGCTTGCCCAAGGGATTGGTCATGAAAATGCAGTTAGAGCGGTTGCAAATGCAAATGGAGCTAATGCACTGTCCATTATCATACCTTGCCACCGTATTATCGGCAGTAACGGACAGCTTGTTGGGTATGCTGGTGGACTAGAGGCTAAAAAGAAGCTGCTCATGCTAGAACAAGATATGTTCGCGCCACTATAGTCTTTTTAGCATTTAAGATATCAGATCTTCCAGTTTTTATGTTTTAGTTCTAATAGAGATGCATATAAAGGTTGACCGCCTATAGCTTGAGCGATGAATGTCGCACCAAAACAGGTCACCATTATAGGCAGTATTAGTTGGTAATTATTGGAAATTTCAACAACTAAGACAACGCCTGTTAGCGGAGTTCGTAGGCTAGCTGCTATTAGTGCCCCCATTCCTGCAACGGCATAGATAGCGGCATCAGTTGAATAATTTGGGATAATATCGAGTATCAGTACTCCATAGGTTAACCCTAAAAAAGTACCCAACGTTAGAATTGGCGCGAATATCCCACCAGGTGCGCCAGTACCAAAACAAGCGATCGTACCCAACATACGTAAAACAAAAAACAGCGTCATGACCAACCATGGTGTTGGTGTCGAAAACAACTGTGCGATAGCAGGTAAGCTGCCACCTGATAAAATTGGGTAAGTAACATGGAGTACAGAAAATATTGCCCCGAACAACGCACCCGTCAAAACTAAACGTGTGAGGTTGGTTCCGTGGTAGTTTTTAAACCAACTCGTGGCTAGTAGTATCCATTTATTAAAATAGACACCCACGATACCGAAGATCATACCTAGTATTGCAAATGTTGGTAATGAACTTAAAGCAGGCGTACCAAAACTTGGTATCAGTAGTATGGCATTCTGGCCGTTAAGGTATTCCATAACGATAGTTGCGGCAATGACGGATAATGTGACACATTTAATTGAAGTGAAATTGTAGGTGAACTGTCTACGCATTTCTTCATTTACAAACAGTATGGCTGCTAATGGTGTGTTGAATGCAGCTGCAATTCCGGCTGCAGACCCAGCTGCAATAAGGATGTGTTGAGCATGTTCAAATTTACTCGCTTTGCTAGCGATCATTCTACCGACAGCCCCACCGAGCTGAATGGAAGGGCCCCCACGGCCTAAAATCATACCAGACCCTATAGTTAACGTTGCTGCAACGAATTTTACCGGTAAAACGCGATGCCAACGAATATCGTGTTCACCCACAAGGGCACCTTCGATATGAGGAATGCCACTGCCTTCTGCTTCAGGAGCGAATCGATAGGTTAACCAGAAGCCAAGCGCGGCCATAACGGCTCCACTAAACACAATGATAGAGGCCTGCATGAGAAACTCATCAGGCGCTTCTATATCAATGAGAGAGATACGAAATTCAAGGATCCAATTTATAAAAATGTTGAAGTAGGAAACGATGATACCTGCTAACGTTCCGACAATTCCAGAAAGCAGTACTACGGAAAAATAGTCACTTTGGTTTGAAAAAAATTTGGAATAAGCAGTGGCCGCGACAGTTTTGCCATAATTAAAGGTTTATCTCTTTTGTTAGCTATTGATTAGTATACTGTAACAGCATGCAAGGTGCGCAATAGTACCATATCTCGAAAGCTAACTTATGAACTAGTAGACCATAAAAATGCACACTGACATCACATTTTTGTAGTTTTCACCTACGCTTTCTTGCGTTTTTTGTGAAATCGACCAAACTTAAGTTGTAAGACAAGAGTTACCCAATCACATGGAGGCAATTGAAGTCTTGCATACAATTTGAGTGAAACAATAGAACAATATTTAGTCCTCGTAATCAATTGGAATACTTAAGTTAGTATATCCATTACGCATACTCACGAGTGAGTCACGAGGTGTTGAAGGCGTACGAAAGGTTGTACGCCTTTTTGCATTTTATAATCTTGTCATATCCCCTATACTCCTTTCTCTCATATAGGAGTAGCCCATGTCTAAACGCGTCCCAACAAATATAATCACTGGTTTTTTAGGTACAGGAAAAACAACCGCTATTTTAAATTTGCTCAAACGAAAGCCTAGTAATGAATCTTGGGCTGTATTAGTGAATGAATTTGGTGAAATAGGCATAGATGGTGCGATTTTAAGTGACAGTGGGGCACTTATCAAAGAGGTTCCCGGTGGTTGTATGTGTTGTACCGCAGGCGTCCCTATGTCTGTTGGTATAAATGCGTTACTACGAATGAGGCCGGATAGGTTACTAATCGAACCTACCGGTCTTGGTCACCCTAAACAGGTCGTTGCGACATTGACGTCTGCACAATATCAAAATTATGTCGATCTAAAAGCAACTATTGCGCTTGTTGATCCTCGCTATTTTTCAGACGACCGTTATACGACTAACCAGAATTTTAATGATCAACTGGCTAGCGCAGATATTGTCGTTGGAAATAAAGTAGACCAAATTTCTGAAGACGATATAGCGGCATTTAATCACTGGCTTGCTCAACAAGTACCAAGAAAAATCGCAGATACATTGACTCATCATGGTGAGTTTGAACTCTCGTTACTCGATCTCGAACGAAACGGTGCGACAGCGTCAGCTCAGATTGAAGCTCATCATCATGAGCATGCGAGCTTAGAGCCTCAATTTGAAATCCCTCCAGGAGCCCAATATATACGCAAAGAAAATACGGGGCAGGGATACCATAGCTGTGGTTGGCTTTTTGGTGCTGAAATAACGTTCAATTTCGATGGAATGTTTTCTATGCTAACAGCATTGACTGCAGAGCGAGTGAAGGGTGTGGTGAATACTGACAAAGGTTGTTTTGCTTATAATGTCTCAAATGGCGTAGTTTCAGTAAATGAGCTTACATTGAGTGGTTTTGAAAGCCGTATTGAAGTGATTGATAGCGCTTTGCTACCTTGGGACGAATTAGAAAAGGTGCTGTTTGGTCTTTCAGATATTGACGACTAACTGGAAAAAGTTGATCACATGATGAATGTGATCAACTTTTCAAGAATTGCTTATCGTTTGTTACGTAAATAGCGTTTACGACGTTCTTCTTTTTTCTTTATTTGCGCTTCTTGTTTTCTTGCGGTTTCTATTTCCACATCAATGAGCTCTTGGGTGATCATTTCTGGTAACTCTAGGGTGATCTGGCCTAAAGTACCATTACGCAGTTCATGCAATAATATCTCGGACGCTTTGTGAAGGTCTACTCGACCGCCTGAACGTAAGCAACCGCGTTTTGACCCAATGGCTTCCATCAACTCTATTTCACTATCTGACAGCTCGTCTAATTGGTAACGCTCTTTCAGAAGGTTCGGGTATTGCTTCGCTAGATATTCGACGGTATAAAACGCGACTTCTTCATATTCCATTGCCGTGTCTTTGACTGCTCCGGTTGCGGCAAGACGAAATCCACTGTGTGGGTTCTCTACTTTTGGCCACAAAATTCCAGGAGTGTCCGATAGGACGATACCATTTTGTAAGTTAATTCTTTGTTGGCGGCGAGTTACAGCGGGTTGGTTGCCTGTTTGGGCAATAGTTCTGCCAGCCAAGGTATTTATAATGGTGGATTTTCCTACATTGGGAATCCCCATGATCATGGTTCGGATATTCTTACCCATATCTTCGCGGTGAGGAGCCAATTTGCGGCACAATTCCATGATCTTGAGTACTTCCTGAGGGTTAGACGTAGTAATAGCCATCGCCTTAACACCTTGCTCCTTTTCGAAGTGATCAATCCAAAGTTGAGTGAGTTCTGGATCAGACAAGTCTCTTTTATTCAAAACTTTAACACAAGGCTTATCTCCTCGTAGTGTCGAGATCAATGGGTTTTCACTACTAAATGGAATACGAGCATCAAGAACTTCAATAATGACATCGATTTGAGGAATGACTTCTTCAATTTCTTTACGAGCTTTGTGCATATGGCCCGGAAACCATTGAATTGCGTTGTTAACCATTTGATTAATATACCTTAATATTGGGTTCTGTTTTTGTGGGTTATAAAATGGGGAACATATAAATACGTTTAATTAATAGGGGAAAGCGCCCTGAAGTATGTGCAGACCCGTTACCACAACAAGTTTTGATGTGAGGATCTTAACATTTTATTAGGTGAGCGGGAACATTATAAAATAGCAATAAGACTCTATAGTGAATGGGTTGAAGTCGTCCGGACATGATTCAATTTAACGGCTCATGTCCAGAAGCCTAAAACAATTCAAACATCAATTCTTACATAAAGGGTAAGTAGAAACCTATCTAACTATTTTATCATTCGATACAATTAATCATAAGCATTTTAACTTTAGCTGGTACAACAGAATAATGAATAGTTCACCGACATATAAATCTCGCCCGATGGTCGACCTTTTGGTCAGCATTGCTTTACCTGCGTTTATCCTAATGAAATTAAGTGGTGAAAATGAACTGGGCCCGAGTGGTGGATTGATAGTGGCTCTTGCCTTTCCCATAGGATGGGGACTCTTTGAATTAATAAAATATAGAAAATTTAATTTTATTGCTTTATTGGGATTGGTTAATGTTTTACTGACTGGCGGTATAGGTCTGCTTGAGCTTGATAACAAATGGTTAGCGATTAAAGAAGCCGCTGTTCCTGCGGTGATAGGTGTTGCCGTTTTAGTCTCCACTTTTACTTCATCTCCTTTGGTAAAAACGTTGCTTTTCAACCCAAGCATTATGGATGTGGAAACCATCATACAGCGCTTGCAGCAACGTAAAAGTATTGTTGCTTTTGAGAGCCGTTTGATGACCGCTACGTATCTTATTGCTTGCTCTTTTGCTTTTTCAGCGACGATGAATTACATACTGGCTAAATGGATTGTTACGAGCCCTGCTGGTACCGCAGCGTTCAATGCCGAGCTCGGTCAATTGACTTTGTATAGCTACCCAATGATTGCTCTACCATCAACAGCAATGCTGCTAGGTGTATTCTACTATTTATGGCGTACTATTCATGATTTAACCGGGCTTGAATTAGACCAAGTGCTCGCGAAGAAATTCCAAAAGTAGACTCGATCAGGGGCGACGGTAATTCAATATTTCGCTCTAGCTATCACATAACTCTCGTTTAAATAAATATTAGCGGTTGCTAATTTACATGTGTACAATGCTAACTAGACCATTACTTGAACTATTTAGAGGTACAGACGATGAATGAACAATGGCTACTGATTATCGGACTATTCGCTCTGTTTTTCTTTTACCGAAGATTTAAAGCGAATAAGGTGAAAGAACAGCTAGCAATGTTGAATATAGAAGAAACGCAATTGCTTGACGTGAGAACAGAGGCTGAGTTTGCTGGATTCAATGTTCCAGATAGTTTAAATATACCAGTGCAATCGTTGATTACGGGCAATACTAAAGGGTTAAACAAAAATAAAACTTTACTTGTTTTCTGTGCATCTGGTATGCGTTCAAGCAGCGCATGTGTTTGGCTTAAAAAACAGGGATACAACGTGATTAATGCTGGTACCGTTGGCAATGTTATTCAACATGTGAAGCCGTAGGTAGACGGCTGCTTTTTTGAGTTACTTTCCACTTTTATTTCTAATTTGATCGAAATCAAGCACAGTGACAATTAGATTCTAGTTGCTACCAATTGAGCTAAGCTTATTAGTGGGAATAGTCGACATGGAGGTTATTATGAGCGTAATTCCTGGTGACTCTTGGAGGGATTTCAGCCAAATGTTCGATCATACATTTCCAGCGATGAGACCAAAATGGGAAGCTGGTGTATTTTCACCCAAAGTTGATATCTTGGATAAAGAAACAGCATTTGAGATCATTGCTGACCTTCCAGGAGTGGATAAGAAAGACATTTCTATTACTTATGAAGATGGGATGCTAACACTGTCAGCATCAACAATTCAAAGTGACGAAGATACTGACAATGACAAAGTCATTCACAAAGAACGCTATGAAGGTAAAATAGTTCGTAGCTTTACATTGAGTGACAACGTTCAGCCTCAGGATATCTATGCTGAATTCACAGACGGAGTTCTTGTTGTGGTGGTTCCTAAGGTCGAACCAACCAAATCAGAACCCAAACATATTGAAATCAGTTAATTCTAAAGGTCTAGAAACGTTCTAGGCCTTTTTTAATATTACAGGGTACAACCTGATCATTGAATTAATAATCCCGGCGAAGCAATGATTCTATTTTCATGTTAACAACACCATTATTTCAGTTATTCAAGGCATAAAAAGGATTAAAGTAAAACGTTTCTGTGTTTATGACTATATAGATTGAACGATTTCCTAAAATTCGAGCGAAGGTATTGATAAAGCGCATCTTAATGACCAAAGTCATTTGATCTACTTGGAGGGTTGTATAAACTATAGTTTCATCAATACTCATCTATTTATGCCAAAGGAATGCAATAAAAATTATGCGAATTAATTTTAAATTGGCCCTCATAATATTGGCTTCTACTTTATCTAACATTAGCGTAGCCGATACGTTACGCGTAATGCTCCATACAGGTTCTTTTCCGCCATACTTTTTTGATGAAGGAGACGATCGAACTGGGACAATAAAAGACATATTCAAAGCCTTATCTCAGGAAACAGGAGATACTATAGAGTATGTGCGGGTTCCCTTTAATCGTGCCCTTTATCTATTTGAAACTGGCGAAATTCATATAGAACCAATGACTAATCCAGCCTACCGAGGAGATTCTAGTGTACCCGGCATATATAGTGTCCCTTTTGTTGTTGCTGACGAAGTTCTTCTGTTTAATAAAGAAGCTTACAAACAAGTAAATTCTCAGGAAGATTTATTTGGGCAAACAATAGGTGTTGTAAAAGGATACTATTATCCGAAATATTCACCTTACGTTGAAGATGGACGTATTGGTGCTTATCCTGTAAAAAATGAAAATAAGTTAATCCAACTATTAGTTGCGGGTCGCCTTTCTCAGGCTCTCATCAACAAAGACTTCGCCTTATATCAGATTAAGCATCAGAATTTACAAGGTAAAATAGTTTTAAGTAAGCCTTATGATTCATTAGATATGATGATACGTTTTCATCCAACAAAGGAAGAGGCGGTTAGTCGATTCAATAAGGCGATTGGTAAACTTAAAGAAGAAGGCTCTATTGAAGCGATTTACGATAAATATCGTTAATGTATTTACTATCGTGCCTATCAGGTTGTTTCACTGTTACTCAGTGGCTCTTCAATGTTTATGACATTAATAAAATAAAATTGACATGGAATTGGCATCTTTCGATATAGGCTAATTTATAATCTAATACTCTATATTTTGTAACACACCATGATGAGGTTTTATATGAAGAGATTTTTAGTTGCTGTTTCTGCTGTTACCCTTGGTTTATTCGCATTAGTATTTAGCTTGTTGATGGCGATCCCATTGATGATTATGGCATTTATAACTGGTAAAAAACTGCAGAAAGACTTCAATAAATCAAGTTTTAACGCAGGGCAAGAAAGGGTTATCGAAGGGGAATACAAGGATATTTCAAGCAAATAATTCTAATGGTTACTAACATGAGTAAATTTGGTTTGGTTGTTACGAGCATTTGCCATCAGGAAAATTAGTCATCAGGAACAATCGTCATATGAACGTTCTGGACTTTTTTACGCGTTCTTTCGGACAAAAAATCGACTCTAAATGGTTGAGCTTGTTCAATAGCTACTCTTCCGTAATGCTCTAGTTCTGGTTCTCCGGAGCTTTCTATCAATTGAATATCTAAAACCTCCCCGTTATTGCTTAGTGATACGTTAAATGTAACTAAGTGACCAAAACACTCTTCACATAAATAGAGCCTTTTCTTAACGGATGTACGGGCAAGTTCACTCCATAAGCTCAACTCGGATTTCTCTTGGTTTGATAGCGGTATTGGGACTACCTCAGTAGAGAAAGAGTGAAATGCAATCGACATCAATAACAGTATTGCAACTCGCATGTCTTCCTCATTAATTAAAATAAAATCATAATCTTATACTAGACTACAAAAGATAACGTTCAACTAATAGCGAGCAATTATTGTTAACTCGAATTAATTCAGAACACGCTTAACTTCAGTAGCGACCTTTCCAATGACTGCAATATCATTCTCACTTACGTTTAATGTGGAATTATTAAAAGCGATAGCAATATTGTTTCCTGGTATACGTTGAATTTGGTTTAATGATAGAAAACCGTCGATATTTATCAGATATAATCCGCTTACGGCCTGATTACATGAGGTATCGATAATAAACAGCTGATTGCGATCTTTGACCACCATTAATTTATCATCATTAAAATCGAGAAGTAGCTCTGGATCAAATAATGTTACGTGTCGGTCCACTAATTGCCCATTTTTAAGTTCATAACTTTCTAATATTGCGGGAGTTTTATTATGGGCCAAGGTAGATAGTTCGTTGCCTAAACGATAACTAGTCGAATTTTCTTCTACTTTTAATCTCTCATTGTCGCCATTTGGGATTTGATAGCCCAAAGAGATGTCTTTCATCGGTATGTTAAACGCCAAATGAACTCTAATCATAAGCTCAAATGACGTTCTGTTTTTCATATTCCATGTACTGAACGTTGATGTTGGCACACCTGTTAAGCTTGAAAGCTCCTGAAGGTTTTTGCAACCAAGTAGCATTTTAAGGTTGTTTGTAAAGTCATGGCCCTTTAAGAACGCTTGTTCTGGAATTTTATTACTCTCGCCCATACTGTTTAACTTATTTTCTTGGATAAAGATCTCAAATGGAATTTATATATCTCGTTTGTATTGATTTGTTTCTTGTTGTAAATTCATTTGAGATGTAATATCTCGTTAGTTCTTTGGTTGATGTCGAGCTGCAACTCAGTCAACCACATATAATACAAAGACCAAAAATGATACCATCTTGTAACTCTATCAAATAGTACTAGTTACTACTTTTGTAGTTTCTTGGGTGAACCCCTAACTATTTATAGAAATACTGATTGTGTATCTTCAACATGGAGGAGGCTTTAAATCGAGTGTAAAGGTCGCTATTAAGGATGTAGTGGCTGGTTACGTTAGAACCATGGATGGCGTTAAAAACACCTCTGAATTATTCAACTGTACCACTTGTAGAGAAGATAGTTTCTGTCTTCTCTATTTTTTTATGTGCTAAAGCCATTATGTTAATTCGTATACAAGTTATGTGAGGAATGCTATCAATTCTTCTTGAGGTAGTGGTTTTGAATAGTAGTAACCTTGTATGTAAACAAAACCTAATCGATTTAGAATTTCAAGTTGAGATGCTTCTTCTACACCTTCAACGATTGTTTTCATATTTAATTGGGTCGCTAGTGACATCATTGAATTCAATAGTGGAATTATGGTCGAATCATCGTACAGACTTTTAACAAAAACACGGTCAATTTTTACAAAATCGAAGGGAAACTGCCGTATGAAATCTAATCCTGAATAACCAGTTCCAAAGTCATCTACTGCAAATCTAAAGCCGTGTTTAGATAACTTATCTAGGTGAATCTTGAGAGTGCCTAATTCGTTTTGAGAGAAGTTGTTGTCTTCTGTTATTTCAAGAACGATTTTACTTGCTAGGGTCGGTTGAGTATTAACTAACTCATCTATAAAGGTAACAAATGAAGGCTTAAGTATCACACTACGACTGATGTTTACACTGATATAAACAGAAGATAAGAGTGACGCATTTTCAACTAGGAAGAGAGATACTTTACCTAATACCAGTTTAGTGATGTCTTCAATTAGATTTACTTTTTCAGCTAATGGGATGAATATATCTGGAGAAATATAACCCTGAGAAGGATCTTTCCAGCGTAAAAGTGATTCGCAACCAACAGTATTACCGGATTGGAGGTTCACGATAGGTTGATAGTGCAGCTCAAAGTAGTCGTTAGAAATGGCGAATCGTAATGAGTTTTCTAAACTGTTGTTATTTCTTTTGTTATGGAGGCTTAAAATATAGTAAATAGAGATTAAGCTCGCTAATAGTAGGGGAACCCAACAATAGTGAAAAAACTGAATTATATAATAGTTTAGAGTGGTACTAACGTCTAACGCCAGTGGATACTTGTCAGACTTAACTTTGAATTGAGTCATCCCTTCGTCGAATAACTGCTCGCTTAAATTTCTTGATATTACCTCTATTCTGTAATTTACGGAGCTATCTGACAGCGCTTGGTTAATATGTCGAATAAGATATCGCGGCGGAATGAGAATGCTTAACCCTTGGCCCGTTTCATTTCTGAAAATTAGCGCAATACTTTTAGTACGGCTAAATTTTGTTCTGGTATAGGAGAGAGTGGCATGCGTTGAACTTGTTTCGAGCCTGTTCATTATTGTTTGGTATAAATAAAAAGAGGTGTCTCCATTATTGCTAGTGCAATAAATTTGACCATTTTGGTCGAAAATACCGATTTCTTTTACTCGATCTGAATTGAAGATGCTTTTTCTTAAGTCGGGCAAATTCTCTTTGCATGATCTTCCTGAGCTACTTGGGGTTAATAAATAAGAAAACTGTTCAATGTAGTGATCAAACTGGCTTTCTATTTCTTGCAATAATGTTTGTGTTTTTACTTCAACAATTTTATTTGAAAGCGGTACCACAAACATTAAATAAACGACGATACAAACAAGATATATCTGTAATATTTTTAAACTAGCACTATCTTCTTTGCTAGTTATGGTTCGAGAAGCGATTAACTTTAAAGCTCTAATATCTGGCATCAATGAGTACTAACTTAATGTATTTGTGGCACTTATTGTTTTTACACTAGTCTAATTCGAGCAAAGGAGTCAATGGGTTAACAAGATATATATTATAAAACAAAAACTTGAACGTAATAATGTGATGGCATGTTACGCAACATAATGCGTACTTACCATTAGAGGATAAGTACGCATTGTTTTTTAGCCGTTTTTAACCGGTGTAAATGCGGTTAAGTTTGGTGTTTTACCCGTGTATTTTTCTATTTTTACTAACGAAGAGTTTGCAGCACATCCGTTTGCCAGCCGTGATGTCGGAATATCATTAGTAAGGACATTCGCTCCACCGTTTTTGCACAACTTAGAGTCTCTATCTAAATCGGGCCAGGCACCTTCGTGGATACAAACAGAACCACTTTTAATTCCGTCAGTAACCAACGCCCCCACCAGAACTTGTCCACGTTCATTATAAGCACGAACAAGATCACCGTTTACAATACCACGTTTTTTTGCATCTTCTGTGTTAATGCTTATTGGTTCACGGTTTGCAATTGCGTACTCTTCTCGGATTGAAGCGTAGTTAAATTGACTATGCAGGCGATGGGCTGCGTGTGCTGTCATGAGTTGTAACTCTTCATCTTTAGCCTTTCCAAGCCACTCCGTAGGTTCCAACCAAGTAGGGTGAGGCGGACAATCATCTAAGCCATAACCTTCAATTGTTTTAGAGTAAATTTCAATTTTACCAGAAGGGGTACCTAAAGGGTTCATTACAGGATCCTTACGAAAATCAGCGTGGCGAACAAACTGGGCAGCTTTTTTATTTATTTTCATTTCAATGAGCTGATTAGCATCCCAGAACTGACCAAAGTTAGGCATACGGACTCTTGCTGAACGACCACCTTTCTGTGCGGTTTCATAGAATGATTTTAGCCATTCCATTTCTGACTTACCTTCTGTAAATGCAGCATGACCACCGGGTTTAAGCCTCTCAGCCATATCAGCAAAAACGTCAAAGTCATTGCGCGCTTCAAACTGAGGTGGCACGACTTGCTTCATTGGTATAAGGTGTTGATTGCTATAGTCTCCCGTCATTGTCAAATCATTGCGCTCAAATGAGCTTGTAATCGGCAAGACGATATCAGCGTGTTTGGCGGCAGCAGTCCAATAGATTTCAGATACCACGACAAGTTCGGGTTTTTGCCATGCTTTAATTAGGCGGTTTGTATCTTGGTGGTGAGTAAATGGTGCGCCACCCGCCCACCAGATCATCTTGATGTCAGGAAAGGTAATGTCGTGGCCATTGTGGTGTATTTTTTCCCCGGGTTTTCTAGCGCTTCTACGATGCGTGCAACTGGGAATGCGTTCACTGCACCAGATACCGCCCAATCGTTTCCTGCTGAAGAACCACCACCAATAGATGACGAAATAGCCGGAAGAACACCAGCATCACGTGTTGGGTTTCCACCATTTGAATAGTGGTAAGACAGTCCAAAACCGCCACCAGGTAGCCCGATTTGACCTAACATTGAAGCAAGTGTTGCTAGCATCCAGTGTCGCTGTTCACCATATTGCTGGCGTTGTATTCCCCAGCCACTCATTAACATGGTTCGGTTTTTACTAAAGATATCGGCTAATAATTCGATCTGCTTTTTAGGTACACCCGTAATGTTTGAGGCCCACGCTGCATCTTTGGCGATACCATCTTTTTTACCAAGGAGATATGATTCGAATTTGTCGTAACCTTGAGTATATTTATTAAGAAATACTTTGTCGTGTTTCTTAGTATCAACTAACGAATGGGCGATACCGAGCATTAGCGCAACGTCAGTCATTGGATTAGGGGCAATCCATTGGGCGTTATCTCCGAAAAACTCGATGGTTTCTGAACGCATCGGGTCGATACAGATGACGGTTTTGTTTGATTTTTTAAGTTGATGAAAGAATTCTAGTCCGGATTCATCTGTGGAAGACCAGGCAATTTTAAGCGTATTGATAGGATTCATTCCCCACAAAACGACTACGTCGCTACTTTCAAGTATGACGGGGTGGGTAGTTTGTTGCTCATAAACTTCAATGGAGCCCATTACATGAGGCATAATCACTTGAGACGCACCAGTCGAATAATCGCCAAGATGACCCGAGTAGCCACCGGCCATTCCCATATAGCGTTGAAGCAGGGTTTGGGCTTTATGTAGTACGCCACTTGAACGCCAACCATATGACCCAGCAAAAATAGATTCTGGGCCGTAGTTTTCACGGATTCTCATATGCTGCTCGTGTATCAGGCTGTATGCTTTATCCCAAGTGACTTGGATGTACTCATCATCACCCCGTTGACCCGCTGGTGCTGTTGGATTATCTAAATAGTTTTTACGGACCATTGGATATTTTATACGAGCCTTGGTGTGAACTTGGTCAGGCCCTGTAGATTGCAAGCTGTTCGGTACGGTTTTGGCCAATGCCCCCACTGTAGAAAGCAATTTACCATCTTTAACTTCCGCTAGCATTGCACCCATTCGACCGGCTGTGAGTATGCCTGAACCTTTGGGTTTAGCCATAAGGTGCATCGGAACAAAACTGCTGAAAGCCAGTGAACCAGCCACCATGCTGGAACCTTTTAAAAATCCTCGGCGAGAAAAATCATTCATATCATTGTCCTTTGTTTAATGTCCAACCACATCTTTGGCGTGGCTTTGAAAATATTTAGTGAGTATTTCTAGGTTAAGTTCAGATATATCGGTTCTTTCTCCCATGCCTTTTGCAACAGGGCCCCATGCATTGACTGTAAAATGGTGAGGTTGAATAATGGCGTGGCAGGTAGCGCAATAGACATTATCGAGCTCTTTTGCGTAGTCCCATATCGGCTGAATAGTGTTCAGTAAAGGTGCGTCCGTTTTTGCGGTTAACGTTGCGCTTCGCCAGAAGTTGCCATAATCATCTTCTTGATATTGACCAACATTGAGTTCTGATTGCCCTTTTGATGAAAGGGTCGCAATAACTGCTCGTTGGCCCTTGTCCATATAAAGCACTCGCTCTGCACCTTGCATTTGATAACCCGATATTTGTACCGTTCTTAAACCCGAATCGTTTGAAATAAGACTAAGTTCTACTGTAGGGTTTATGTTGCCAAGGTCACCAATCGAAATGAAATCAATGGGGTATACGGACGTATCGTTAGCTAACGTTTTAGCGGTTAAGTCAATTAGTTGGCTGTAGGCTTCATTGTCCATTTCTGCTTCTGGTGCGAAATGTGCTACACCTTTATGACAGTCGATGCACGTTTGGTTGTTTTCGCTACCGAACTTGTGCATGGTTACAGCACTGTCAGATTGTTCATACGGATCCATGGCAGTAAAATCATGGCAGGAACGACAGGTAGCAGAGTCGTTATCTCGCATTTGATCCCATACAGCTTCCGCCATAGCTAATCGATGTTGCTCGTACTTCTCTTCTGAGTCTATTTTTCCGGTAATAAATTCATGGTAAATATCTTTCGATGCTTTAATTTTTGTGATCATATAATCGATAGGATCAGTTGGTATATGACAATCAGAACATTCAGCCCGAATCCCTTTTGCATTGTTGAAATGCTTGGATCCTTGATATTCTTCATAAGGGATTTGCATAGAGTGACAAGATAAACAGAAAGTAGTGTTAGATGTGGAGTGTAGAATAGAAGCTGTTCCCCCTAGAGTTATCCAACCAATAACTACCCCGATTGTAAGAAATAAAATGAAACGAATTTTTTTGAAAACATAGAAAAGACAAACCTTTTGGTCTTAGATTTAAAGAATTCTATGTACTTCAAAGCAGTATGATATACGTTTCAATAGTTGATTTTTGAAATTGGAATGGTTGTCTTGACTTGTGAGAACAAATTGAATTTCAAGACTCTATAAAGCCGGAAGAGACCTGTTTTAGTGAATGTTGTCTAGCTATTAAATTGAAAAGGCCGCTTCTTAGGAGGCGGCCTTATAGTGACATTTTGTCTCAGATTAGAACGAAGAACGTTTATATGGGCGGTAATCTGGTGTCCAGAAGTTTTCTTTAATTTTTTGCATTATTCTTTCATCAGTGCGCTGAGAAGCGACACCTTGCTCCATAGCTTTTTTAGCAACAGCAAAGGCTATCTTAACTGAAACGTCCCTAATCTCTTCTAGAGGCGGTAACAGAGCGCCACTTCCATGGATCGCAAGTGGCGAACATTCTGCTAAAGCGCGGCTTGATTCCATAAGCATTTCGTCAGTTACGCGTCGAGCACGTGCTGATAATACACCTAATCCAATTCCCGGGAATATATAGCTATTGTTACACTGCGCAATTGGGTAGGTTTTATTATCGATAACAACAGGGTCAAATGGGCTGCCCGTTGCGACAAGTGCTTCTCCGTTTGTCCATCGCAAAATATCTTCTGGTAAGGCTTCAACTCGGCTTGTCGGGTTTGATAATGGGAAAACAATAGGACGTTTACAGTGCTTATGCATCTCAGTAATGATGTCTTCGCTAAATAGGCCAGGAGCACCAGATACACCAATAAGCACGGTTGGTTTTCCGTTCTTCATCACTTCAAAGAGTGAAACGTCATTACCTTCTGTTTCCCAGTCATTGAGGATTTCACGTTTCTGAACGAGTTTTTTCTGGAAATCTAAAAGGTTTGGCATATCGTCCGTTAAAATACCCCAACGGTCGACCATAAATACTTGCGAGCGAGCTTGCTCATCGCTGATCCCTTCAGATACCATTTGAGCAATGATAGCTTCGGCGATACCGCAACCAGCAGACCCAGCGCCCAAAAAGGCGATACGTTGTTCACTTAACTTAGATTTAGCCGCTTTACATGCCGCCAAAAGTGAGCCCACAGAAACAGCCGCAGTACCTTGAATATCATCATTGAAGCAACAGACTTCATCTTTGTACCGTTCAAGCAGAGGCATAGCATTTTTTTGAGCAAAATCTTCAAACTGAATTAACGCTTCTGGCCATCTGCTTTTTACTGCCTGAATAAAATTGTCAACAAACGCGTTATAGTCTTGTTTACTTACTCGCGGGTGACGCCAGCCCATATACATTGGATCTGAAAGTCGTTGCGGGTTGTTTGTGCCAACATCAAGCACAACGGGCAAGCAATAGGCTGGACTGATCCCACCACATGCCGTGTAGAGAGATAACTTACCGATTGGGATACCCATGCCACCAATACCTTGATCCCCTAAACCGAGAATACGTTCACCATCGGTAACCACAATGACTTTGACGTTGTTACGGGAAGCATTGTTAAGCATGTCTTCAATATGTTCGCGGTTCGGGTACGAGATGATGAGTCCACGAGCACGGCGATAAATATTAGAGAAGTTTTCGCATGCCGCACCAACCGTAGGTGTGTAGATAATAGGCATCATCTCGGTAATGTGGTTCTCTACGAGACGGTAAAAAAGAGTCTCGTTTGTGTCTTGAATATTTCGTAAATAGATATGCTTGTCCATATCAGATTCGAAGCTCTGATATTGTAAGTAAGCACGTTCTACTTGTTCTTCGATCGATTCAATCGCTTCAGGGAGTAAACCATCAAGATTAAACAGAGCACGTTCGTCTTTATTAAATGCGTTACCTTTATTGAGCAAAGGTGCTTCTAGTAGAGCACGACCAGCATAAGGGATGTAGAGAGGGCGTTGGCTTTTGTTATTCATTTATAACTCTTATTGGCAGACTTTATTGATGGAAGTAACAGTTGTTACAAAGCGGCGACATTTTATTACATATATGGATAAAAGGTAATCGATTATCCATAAATTAAATGGACGTAATTCGGTTTATTCCTTTTAATAGCGTAAACCTCATTGATTATAGGTCTACATTGGGTTGAAATCACTCTATTGCCTGAGCTTCACTGCATTTTATAGCGCACAGTTAAGGCGTATTTTATCTGGATATTTCGTTAGGCAGGGCTCTTTGATTGTAAACAGACGGTTAATGTGATTCATTATAGGGATAAAATGATTCTCATTTACGGAAATAACTATTGTGAAACTAGAAAATACTTACTATCAGTTAGGCGAAGCATTTCTTCAAGAAATCGAGCCTACCCCCGTTTTGCAACCAGAACTTTTCTTATGGAATGACTCGCTGGCACGTGAGTTAACCATGGGCAGTGAGATAGAGTCTAATGCTGCTTTGTTTTTTTCAGGCAATGAGAAATTAAACGGTTCAATTCCTATCGCGTTAGCTTACGCTGGGCATCAATTCGGTGGATTTAACCCTCAATTGGGTGACGGACGCGCTCATTTACTTGGTGAAGTACAGCTGCAAGGTGGCGATTGGGTTGATATTCAACTCAAAGGCTCAGGTCAAACTAAGTTTTCTCGACGTGGGGATGGTCGCTGCGCGATTAAACCGGCCATTCGAGAATATATCATGAGTGAAGCGATGTTTGCGTTAGGGGTGCCTACAACTCGTACACTGGCCGTTGTAACCACTGGAGAAGAGTTGTATCGAGGGTTATCGGAGCCTGGTGCGGTCGTAACTCGCGTGGCGAAAAGCCATATCAGAGTCGGTACATTTCAATATTTTTCAGCTAAGGGTGACATCGAATCATTAACGAAGCTTCTCGATTACGCGATAGAAAGACATTATCCCTCTATAGATTTACTTAATGATGATCGTGCATTTACTTTTTTAGATGCTGTTATTGATAGCCAAATTAAAACTATTGTGCACTGGATGCGTGTGGGCTTTATTCACGGAGTGATGAATACAGACAATATGACCATATCAGGAGAAACCATTGATTATGGTCCGTGTGCAATGTTAGGGAACTATCATCCTGAGACGGTGTTCAGTTCGATTGATGAGAATGGTCGCTACTGCTTTGGCAATCAGCCTTCAATAATGCAATGGAATATGGCAAGGCTTGCAGAGAGCTTAATACCGTTAATTAAGGGTGAAAAAGATGGGGTGATAAAATCGCTAGAAGACAGGATACTTGGAATTACGGAGAAGTATCTCGCTGCTTTTAATCAAATGATGAATGATAAACTTGGTTTGTTGGATTCAAAAGATAATAGGCTGGTGGATCAGTTTCTTACATTATTGCAAAAGGATAAGCTGGATTATACCCAGTCGTTTATTGAGTTAAGCCATGTTTTAAGTCAAAGTGATGTAACAGTAACGTCCGTAAATAGAGAGTGGGTCTCTAAATGGCTATCCGTCATAAAGGAAGGCGATGTTCAAGAATCATTAGTATTAATGCAAAAAAATAATCCCATTGTTATTCCAAGAAACCATCATGTAGAAAGCATTTTAGAACAGTGTAAAGAGAGCTTACTAAACACTAGCGCACTCAATTACTTAAAAGTCTTGTCATCACCATACATTGAAATTGAACAGACAATGGAATTTCAAGACTTACCAAAAGACAACGATATAAGTTATCAAACATTTTGTGGTACCTAAAGTGTCACTATAAGAGACGAGATTAATGAACGATTTTTATCCTATTGGAATGAAAGGCCAGAAATGGGGCCAAAAAGAGAAGGCGGAATGGCTTGCACAAGTGAGCGTTCAGCGCAGTTACCAAGAAGAAGTGGTGAGTAAAATAATTGCTTTGGCGGATCGCTTCTTAGTCGACCAATATGGCTTGCTGCAATACGGTGATAAATCATTCCCTCTCTATGTTTTAAAAACTATGGAGTGGGATCCGAGTAAACCTACGGTTTTAATTACAGGCGGTGTTCATGGATATGAGACGAGTGGTGTTCAAGGGGCGCTATTGTTCCTAGAAACTGAGGCTCATCGTTATCAAAATAGCTTTAATCTTCTGGCTATTCCATGTGTGAGTCCATGGGGTTATGAAGTAATCAATCGCTGGAACGCCTTAGCGCTTGATCCTAATCGCTCGTTCTATCCCGATAGCCCTGCGCCAGAGTCGGCAAATTTGCTAAAGCTTGTAGATAAATACAACCAATCGATATTGGTACATTTTGACCTCCATGAAACCACAGATAGTGACGAATCTGAATTTCGACGAGCGTTAGCTGCGCGAGAAGGCGAAGAGTATATCCCTGGAGAGATTCCGGATGGTTTTTATACTGTGGGTGATACAGACAACCCGCAATCGGAGTTTCAAAAAGCGGTTATCCAATCGGTTGGTCGAGTGACTCATATTGCTGAGGCGGATAGTAAAGGCGAAATAATTGGTTCACCATTGGAACAAAAGGGTGTGATTAACTACCCAATGAAAAAACTAGGTTTGTGCGGTGGTATTACGAATAGCCAGTATTCAACAACCACAGAGGTATACCCTGATAGTGTAAAAGTGACAGATGATGATTGTAATAAGGCTCAAGTAGCGGCGATAATCGGTGGATTAGATTATGTGGTCGACCGGATGATCAATAATGAATTATCTTAGTTTGAAGCTAGACAAAAAGGCACAAGTTATCGTCAATGACTTGCTCGAGGGCCTAGAAGCGGCTGATGGATGGTATAAGATGACCGCTAGATTAGCAGCACAGATAGATTCAAAACTCACTGAAAGCGATTACGTTGGTAAAGTGGAATGGTTCAGTGATTCGGATTACATTGAAAAAGAGATAGATTACCGTTAACTAAGTGGCACTGATCTGTTGTGCCACGTGTGAATTATGAGTAGCTTGGAGGACGACTGTCTCTCATCAAGAAATCCAATTTCTTTTGAGCCTGTTTGGGTTTCTCCAAGTCTATTGCTTCAATCATTTCACATTCGTCTCTCACCATTTCAGAAATGAGGCTAGGATAATGACGACAATCTTCCGGTCTATCTAAGTAAATACGGCATGTGTATTTACTTTTAACGTCAGGGTTATCGCTGGGCACCCGTTCAAGAAATGGGCATTTATTAAGCCTTTCTCCACTTTCAGGATCGAACCATATCTGGTTGCCTTTGACGTACTCGAAGATGTCTGGGTTGAACAACTCCCATAAATCTATTTCATCTTTTGTTGCTGAGATATCACCATCACCATACTTGATGCAACATTTACCACATGAATTACAATCTTTCATTGTTCGCCAATAAAAAGGATGTTTAATACAATATTGTAGCATTGATGTCGGCTTCACATATTCACATTACTGCTCAGTTGTTTTCGCTGCTTGTTATAAGGATTGCTTGTAATAAAGGTAGGCTATTATAAGGACTGGTTTTAGGCTTCATTTGCGTGTCATTATTAGTTTCTAAGGATGACCTGAAATTACAAAAAGGATACTTTCAATATGGACATTGCTATCGATAATCTAGAAAGCGGTGATGTTATCGAGCTCTTACAAGAGCACATGCAAGATATGCTCGCTACATCTCCTCCTGAAAGCGTGCATGCTCTAAATGTAGAGGCGCTTAAAAACCCTGAAATTACGTTTTTTAGCAGTAGGGAAGATAATCAGTTACTTGGCTGCGTTGCGATAAAAGAGCTTTCAGCTAATCATGCTGAGTTAAAATCGATGCGAACGGTGTCTAGATCTCGAAACAGTGGCGTGGGTTCTAAACTGTTAGAACACGTCCTTACAGTTGCAAAGCATCGAGGTTATAAAAAAATTAGTTTAGAGACCGGATCGATGGATTTCTTTAGGCCCGCAAGGTCGCTTTATAAGAAGTTTGGATTTAGTTATTGTAAGCCTTTTGGAGATTATGAGTACGATCCAAATAGCAAATTCATGGAAATTAATCTGTCTTAATAAAATATAAAGTGAGGCTAAAAATGATGAAAACCTATCTGTTTGATTGGGGGGATACATTGATGGTCGACTTCCCCCAGGCTCTAGGGAAAATGTGTGACTGGCAGATTGTTGAAGCGGTTGAAGGAGCAAAAGAGACCTTGGCATTTCTCTCACAAAAAACACCTATTTATATCGCTACTAACGCTGTTGATTCGAGTGAAAGGGAGATCCAATTGGCATTCGAACGAGTAGGACTAGCACAATATATTACCGGATATTTTTGCAAAGCTAATTTAGGGGTGGGTAAAGAGTCGTCAGATTATTTTATCGCGATATTGGAAAAACTAAAGTTAGGCAGCGGGCAGATTATTATGGTTGGTGACACTTTAGATAAAGATATATTACCCGCACAAAAACTTGGGATAGAGGTAATTTGGTTTAATAAAGAAGCGAAGCCTCATCAATGCGAGGCTTCGATAACTCAAATTTGTGAATTAACTGAGTTGTGTCGACTATTCGAGCGTAGCGAATGAGGTAATACTCATTTATCGACGAGACTTTCTTCCTGCTGCTTTGGCTGCTTTATAGGACGATGCCGCTTTAGCTTGAGAGTCCAAAATAGATTCAACGGTGAGTTTCATCGGCTCTCTTGGAGTAATTCCAACGGCATAAGTTCTCATGCGCGGCGGTATTTCTCTTTCTGCTTCAGTTGGTCTCGGCATTCTTTTATATCGATTTAGATAAAACGCCTCTAACTTTTCTCTCGCCCATTCTGACTTGCGCAGGTATTTCACACTGCTCGCAATAGACGGATTGGTGTGAAAACAGTTAAACCGCATTGCTGTATCTAATATGTCCCATCCATAAAAATCAACGAGTTCTTTAACCATCTCTTCTAATTTTAGGCCATGAAGTGGGTTGTTTTGCTGTTCTTCTAACATTAGGTTGCCTTCAATGCGGTTTGAAAAATTGAAATGTACTTGTGTTTCTACCGGTGTAGTTTGAATAGATTTCGCCATAGTTACAACTTTAATTTTAAGGTTAATAAGCGAAACGTTTACATTATTTTCGAATCAGTGTTCAGAGTTAAGACAGAACGGTATTGAAATTGTTATTTATTAGCCGTTATAATTGCGACAACATTTCTATCGGAGCTAACGCCATAATGAACAACTGATACCTGATATCCAATTTACCATTATTTATTTTGGACACTCGGGGTTAGTGGGCGTTGCTTTTCATCCTATCTTCTCTTAAAAAACGAAAAAATTTTCGACGTCATTAGACAATATCTGATGCCGTGGTGATTAATAAAGTTAACGCCTTGCCTGTCTGCATTCGCAGGTCGGTAACCCCCGTTTACTCATTTCGTAAAGGGAGGTTATTTATGCCTGCAAATAATTTAACGTCAATGTCTGTAATTCAGACTCAACAATTGTCTTTTCAACTAGACACCGGAGAGTGGTTGATCCGTGATCTCAATGTCAATATTAGTGAGAGGATTACAGGGCTAGTAGGACGTAACGGAGTAGGGAAATCAGTGCTATTGTCTCTTTTGTGCGGCCGACTATTACCCACAAAAGGCAGCGTTTATATTAAGGGAAAGGTTGGGTATTACAGTCAAGTCCCTTCGAAAATATTGAATGCTCCAGATACTATTGCTCAGTTTTTAGGGATTTCAGAAAAAATTATCGCCTTAAAGGCTGTTCAACAAGGCAGTAGCGTACAACGAGATTTTGATGCCATTCAAGATGATTGGGAAGTAGAGAGTCGAACTCGCAAGGCACTATTATCACTGCGTATCACTAATGATCTAGAAACACGCTGTACAAGTTTGAGTGGTGGACAATTAGCGATGTTGCAACTATATCGCTTGTTTAACTCCGAGAGTGATGTCCTCCTGCTTGATGAGCCGACCAATCATTTAGATTCTATAGGGAGAGAATGGCTTATTAATCGCATGGCGAGCTTTGCAGGTTCGATTCTATTGGTTAGTCATGATAGAGAGCTTCTTAATCATGTTGAAGCTATCTACCACCTTTCTACGTTGGGAATGGAACACTATTCGGGGAATTATGATTTCTACCTGCAACAGTATCAAATTCAGGAGAACGCGTTAAACCGAAGAATCGTTGGCCTTAAAGCTGAACAGAAAAAAATAGAAAGACAAGCTCAGAGAAACAAGGAAAAAATGGAACAACGTGAAGCTCAAGGGAATCGGCTTCGAAAGTCCGGTAGTCAGCCAAAGGTCTTGTTGGATGGAAAGAAAAACAAAGCAGAACAGAGCAAATCTTCTGTACTTAATAAGAATAAAAATCAATTAGATAGAAACAAAAATAAGCTGGCTGAATTACAAGCTAAACACGAGCTATTTAAAGTGCAGGCATTTTACCTTCAACAAGCGCAGGAACAGAAAAAGCGTACCTTACTTAGAGTGAATAACTGCAAATTGAATTATGGTAGCGTTCAAGAACTGACGGTTGTGATTGCCCAAACAGAAAGAGTCCACCTAGATGGCTACAATGGTTGCGGTAAATCCACTTTTCTCCAAGCTATACATGGAACTAATAGAGATTATAGTGGGGAAATCGACCGGTTTGTAGATACTGTTTATCTGGATCAGCATTTTGGGGTTCTTGACCTCTCCGACACAGTACTAGAAAGTGTGTTGAAGCATAGCGATCTCATGTTAGAGAGTACAGCGCGTACACTCCTCGCAGGAATAGGGTTTAGACGTGATACTGTCTTTCGAAAAGTTAGGCACTTGAGTGGCGGCGAGAAAATGAAACTGTCAATGCTAATGGTTAGTCATATAAAAGACTCACCATTACTGCTATTGGATGAGCCAGATAATCATTTAGATATAGAGTCAAAAAAAGCGCTTTCGATAGCATTAAATCAATATTGTGGTGCGTTTATACTCGTGAGCCATGACCCTGTATTTATTAGTTCGATTGAGATCAATAAGCGGTGGGAGATGAGCGCCTAGCGTTATTTATTAGGCATTTTCCTATATTGCCTCGGATTTTGACCATACTTTTGTTTAAAACATTTGGAGAAATAATTGCTATCCGAATAACCAGATTTATCCGCAATCTGTTGGATAGAGAGTTGTGGATAACCTAGCAAAGCTTCGTAAGCAAACTGCAATCTCTTGTCTTTTAGATATTGGTTAGGAGAAGTTTGTAAGTAAACCCGAAACAACCTTTCAAGTTGTCGAACGCTAATAAATGAAGCGGAGGCAACTTGATCTGTTCTCAAATCGTCACGGCGAAAGTGCTCTTCTAAATACACTAAGGCCCGACTTAGGATCATAGTTGAGCTGTTCATCTGTATATTGTCGCCTTGATAAAATCGTGAAAGTGTAATGATAAGTTGTTGTAGTTGAGCGTTTAACATGGTTTCAAAACCAGTGTGTGCTCGTTGATATTCATTATCAATTGCTCTTATTAACTTTTCTACTTCTGCATACTGTTCATTGTTTAGGTTAAGTTTGGCTGTGTAGTCTGCTTTTTGTCTGGCTACGGGTTCAATATTAAATAATGCTTGATAACCGGGCAGTAACTTAAGTGCAGGTGATTCAAAAATAGGTGTTTGAGACTCAAACATTAGGTTCATTAAGACCAACTTATCAACATCACTAAAACCATGTTCCACTTGGCCATTTATGACAAAAACATCGCCTTGCGTTAATGGGTAGTGGTAGTTGGAGACCGTATGGGTTGCCGTTCCTTTTACTACAATAAATAGTTCAGAAAAATCATGGCTGTGCGATGGGAAATCATGACAATGTGTACCATAACTGATGGCGAACTTCAGGTGAGGGTGTTTTAAATGTGTGTCTAACGTGTAAATTAAACCCATGTCGTATTTTTCCTTATATTTGTCGCTATATTAGCAGAAATATACGCTTCATGGACATATTATAGCGATATTAAAGTGACGAACTTATTGTTATTAACTGTTAGGAAGTACCATGACATCTCAATTTATTACGCCGTATTTTTCAGATTGGCCACAAATTCAATCCAAAATAGCCAAAGATGAAGCGATCGAGTCCGAAATTTCACGAATAGTGACATTAATGACACTCGAAGAGAAAGTTGGCCAAATGATTCAACCAGATATACGTGGTATCTCGATTGAAGAAGCAGCTACCTACAAAATAGGTTCAATACTTAATGGCGGTGGTGCATGGCCCAATAACGACAAACACGCAACTGCAATGGACTGGGCGAGTAAATCGGATGAATATTGGTTTGCTGTAGAATCAGCTTTCGAGGGTCGCCCTTTTAGAATTCCATTTATGTGGGCAACAGATGCCGTGCATGGACATAACAATGTATTTGGTGCGACGGTTTTTCCTCATAACATTGGGCTAGGTTGTGCACGTTCTCCTGAGCTTATTAAAAAAATTGGCCGGATAACGGCGATTGAAATTGCGGCAACCGGTCTAGATTGGACATTCGCGCCTACCGTAGCGACACCGAGAGATCTGCGCTGGGGACGAGTGTATGAAGGATATTCCGAGGATCCTGAAATTGTGTATAGTTATGCGGCTAAAATGGTTGAAGGTCTACAAGGTAGCGCTGACGATTTGAAAGGAGATAAGCACGTCATCTCAAACGTAAAGCATTGGGTTGGAGACGGTGGGACGCTTATGGGCGTTGACCGAGGTGTAAATAACTATAGCGAAGATCTGTTGCGTAACATTCATGCCATGGGGTATTTTAGCGGATTAAACGCTGGTGCTCAGGTAGTGATGTCTTCGTTTAATAGCTGGGACAACCAGAATAACTATGACCTTGCCCCGGAAGTTGAAGGAATATACAACTTTAAAATTCACGGCAGCAAATACTTACTGATGGATGTTTTAAAAGAAAAAATGAAATTTGATGGGTTGGTTGTTACCGATTGGCATGGGCACTCAGAAGTAAGTAAATGCACCGATGATGACGCTAGCTATGCGATAAACGCTGGTAACGATATTTTAATGATTCCGGTGCATAAACATTGGTTAAATGTTTATCACAAAACGATTGAAGACGTTCAATCTGGCGTTATTTCCATGACTCGTATCGATGATGCAGTCACCCGCATTTTAAGAGTGAAAATGAGAGCAGGGCTTTGGGATAAGCCGCAACCGACGAAACGGGGCTATGCTGGAAACCAAAATCTAGTTGGTGCAAATGAACACCGAGAAGTCGCAAGAGAAGCTGTCCGTAAGTCTTTAGTGCTGCTTAAAAATAACGGTGCCATATTGCCGTTAAAAAGAGATCAAAAAGTGTTATTAACAGGCAGTGCTGCTGATGATCTCCAAAAACAAGCGGGTGGTTGGAACTTAACTTGGCAAGGTGATGAAAACACACTTGATGATTTCCCAGGAGCCACAACTGTAAAAATGGCATTAGAGCAAGAGCTTGGAGCAAATAATGTGGTATTTGACCCAACACTAAGTACAGATTATTCAAAAGGGGACACCGCTATTGTGGTATTTGGTGAAGATCCTTATGCAGAAATGATGGGTGACATTAAAGCGTGGCAAACATTAGAATTCGCTGCCCTAAAAAGAAGTTACAAATCGGATTTGGAGAAAATTCGAACATTACATAAAGCGGGTGTAAAAGTTATCTCTATTTTCTTCAGTGGCAGACCGCTCTATGTCAACGAAGAAATATCTAAATCGGAGGCCTTTGTAGCCGCATTTTTACCTGGGAGTGAAGGTAAAGGGATTACGGATGTTTTACTTGCTAATGAATTAGGTGAAAAGCAGTTCGACTTTGTTGGTAAGTTGTCGTTCAGTTGGCCAAATAAGAAGCGAAGCACCCGTGTCCATAGAAAGCCTGCTCATATTCCAAATTATGAGGTGCCAACTTATGAACAAGATCCTAGTGGTGAACATGCTCCATTGTTTGAATATGGCTATGGGTTAAGCTATGAACATCAATCCTACGGAAGATACCTTGACAATCTACCGTTAGATAATGCGTCTAACGAAGAAGAACAAGTGGCTGCTCATGCTGTACACATGTTTGGTGTTGAGGCCACAGTTGGCGATTATCAACTTAAAATTTCGGATTCATTGCACCCAATTGGAATTGATGTTTCACGCAACAATAGTATGGCGCTTACAGATATCAATACCTACCCATTTAACTATCAGCAGCAACAAGATGCCGTTAGAGTCGAATTCAATAAACAACTCGCATCCGTTTATCTGCAAACTAGTGATGGGGGTGCGGAAGATTTATCTGGTTATGATAATGCTAAAGGAAATATCTGTTTCGATATTCATGTTGAGCGTGCGTCAAATATGCCGATTTATTTTGCTCTACAAACCTTTATGGATAAACGAGAGATGGAGTCACTTTCACGTATCGACATTTCTGAGCAACTTCTTAATGCTAAAGAAGGTTTCGCCACGGTTACTATACCTTGTAAAAGTTTTACCGAGCTAGGCGTTGATCTTCGATATATAGATACCCCGTTTATGCTGTTTACCGAAGGAGATCTTGTCGCAGTGATAGCGAACATTCGCTGGGATATTTGAGTAGAGCATTCAGGAATAGTTAGAGTTTGATAAACAAAAATAAGTGCACAGAATGAGTGCGCTTATTTTTTTAAGTAAAATATAAGAAATATTTTCAATGTCTAAAATATGAGATTTAGTGTGATCACCCAATAATGTTTATTTTTCCGATTAGGGATATTTGATAAAAATAAATAAATGTTCAAATAATGAACAGCTTAGCAGGGATCAAAAATAAAAAAACAATTGACCAATAACTCAATAGTCTAAAATACAACCTATAACTAGTCATTTATTCTGATTTGACGGCTGATGCATCCGATTCTATGGTTAATTATCACTTCAACTCATAAGGATACCGTGCATGAAAAGAAACAGTAAAACCTATCGATTTCAGCTGATAAAAGAGACGGTCGAGAGACATCAGCGATCTCACAGCACGGATCCTATGGTTAGGCATATTGGACACTTACTTACCGAACAACCAAATTTAGAAGAAGAACTCAATTCAGGCCACAACTTCGCCGGTTACCATTACGATAGAAGTATTGATGGTTGGGTCAGTGATAGATGGTCTTGAGTAAAACTTAATAATCATGATTAACGCTGATAGCATGTAACTAAGGCTCCTTTTGATGGAGCCTTAGTTACATTGATACTGTGTAACATTTCCATGATGAATGCTTTTGGAACGCTTTATCTTGTTAATATTTGAACAAAAATCACATATTTGGATTGCGGATGGATTATAAGATGTTGAGCGTTCAAATTTGAGAATTTGATCATTTAACTTCTTTTTGTATGATTATATTATATTTGTAATCTTAGTCATAAATATCAAGAGAGTTAACATGAAAAAGGTAGCACTTAGCGCTATTATTGCATCTTTATTTTCCCATTCAGTTCTGGCGGAAATGACGCCATATCAAGTGGAATTAGCGAACAAACTTGACCCTAATAAGGCACCATCCGAAAACTTTGAAATGTCAAAATGGAAAATAAATTTACCTATCGGCGATAAAACAGAAGCCCGCAAAGGTAAGGAGATGGAGATCATCGCAGCTGATCTAAATTATGTTAATTACCCGTATGTTCATCCAGAATGGTTTTACACGAATGCAAAAACGGGAGCAGTTGTATTTGCTGCACCAAACTCGGGACCAACTACACCAAATAGCAAGAATACCCGTAGTGAATTGCGAGCGATGCTAGATGTAACAGAAGCGTATCAATATAAAGCACCTGCAACTAATTTCGCTGTTAAATCTCATAAAAATGCGTCTGAATTTGGTGCAATAGGTGGACAGTTGACAGGGGCATTGACGGTTGATGCTGTTAGCTTGAGTGGCAACGACAAAAAAATGGGTGCGCACTCAGTTGTGATTGGCCAAATACACGGTTCAAACAACGAGCCGCTAAAGATCTATTATCGTAAAATGCCAAATCATACCCATGGTAGCTTATTTTGGAACTATGAAATTAATCCAAAAGATAAGAAAGACCGTTTCGATATCTCTCATAATGTATTTGGCCAGCATAACTTAACTAAAGCGGATGCAAACCCTGATGATGGCATTAAGTTAGGTGAGTTGTTTGAATATGATGTGAATATCAAAGACAACATAATGAATCTGACATTCACACGTAATATCGGGGAAGAGAATCAAAAAGAAGTGACTTTTGCGGTTGACTTAAGTAAGCCATATCCGGGCGAAGAAAAACTAGATACAAGTTATGGTCAAGATTGGATGTACTTTAAAGCAGGGGCATACAATCAGTGTAATCAAAGTTCCTCTGGTTGCGAAAATAATGGTGTGGAAGCTGGCGACTATACACAAGCGTCATTCTACAAGTTGGTGCTTAACCAATAAGACCCACATGGGTTAAAACAATCAAAACCAATGAGCCTTGCTATTCAGCAAGGCTTTTTTGTAACTGTCTCTAGTACTTCATAAGTAACACTGTGGATAGACTCGTAATGACTATACTTAGCTAAATTGCCATTGTTCGCTAAGTTTAGTTAGTGGTTAAAGTTATTTGTCCATTTGAGTATGAAATGGATAATCTAATTTTTATATCGTCACTATTGATCTTAAGTTGTAGGGAACGCGTATAGGATTATTTATGAGTTAAAAAGGAAACCTTATGAAATGGATTTTAATTGTTTTTTCGTTGATGTGCTCTTTTGTTGCCATGGCAGATATTGAGAAATTCGTTCGCTATAACCATCAGGGACAGAAGGCTTTTGGCAAATTGGTGAATGACAGTATTTATCCTATCTCAGGTGATATTTTTGCTGATTATTCAGTATCAAAATCGTCTATTTCGCTAGATAGTGTCGATCTTCTCATCCCAACTGTACCTGAAAAGGTCTTTGCCGTTGGAATGAATTTTGCCAGCCATATGTCATCTCCGTCTAATCAGCCACCCCCTCTTTTTTGAAACTTCCATCTTCTTTAATACTTTCTGGTAGCGATATTCACGCTCCCAAAGACGCAAAAAATGTCCATTTTGAAGGTGAGTTAGTATTAGTGATAGGTAAAGAAGCCAAAAATATCAGCGAAGATCAGGCTAAAACTGTGGTGTTTGGTGTGTTGGCTGGAAATGATTTGACAGAACGCAGCTGGCAAGGTCGTGATTTACAGTGGATGCGCTCCAAAGCTGCAGACGGCTTTGGTCCCGTATCTAGCACCATAGTTCGTGGTATTGATTATGAAAATGTTCTTTTAACGACACGTTTAAATGGTGACATCGTTCAACAAGAAAACACGAGTCACATGATTCATAGTGTCGATAAGGTTGTCAGTTATTTAAGCCAATATTTTACGTTAAAGCCGGGGGATCTTATTTTCATGGGGACACCAGGTCGGACAAAAGCACTTGCAGATAAGGATATTGTTTCAGTCACAATAGAGGGGATAGGGAAGTTAAAAATACCATTCATTTTTAAGTTTATCTGTATAGATAATATCCCGTTAAGCAAATATTTGAAGGGCCTAAAATAGATATTAAGTCCTTCAAACTTTACCTCTGACAAAATAAATAAGTTATTGATATATTTTGTGTTAGATATAGAAATCTAGAGCTAACAGTCTAATTCTTCCTTGTTAACACTTCACGATCGCCACCTAAACTAAAGTATCAAACAGACTACTGTCTTTATATTGAGACAAAATAGGAATTATTCGCATTTATGCGACTGTATTTGAACAAAACAGGTATATTCATTAGCTGTAAATGTTAAGTATGTGTTCTATTATTGTTATTGTTAAATATATTTATAGCGATTTGGAACCATTTCTTACATTGATATGCAATCAGGCTATTAAGGTGGCGGTTTGATTAGATATTTGAGGTAAGTCCTAAAAACAATTTATTACAAGGTTACACATGGACGTGATGAAAAAACAACTAACGCATATCAAACGCAGTGTACTCGTGATCGGACTTACACCATTCTTTGCACAGGCGGAAAACTTGCTACAAGTTTACCAACAAGCATTGGAAAACGACCCTGTCTACCGCGCAGGTATCTATCAACACCAAGCGGATATTGAAATATACGATCAAGCGATGGCGGTTTTACTGCCAACCATCAAATTTGATGCAAGTCGAACAGAAACCAAGCAAGAAATTGTTAGTTCAGACAACAGCGTTTATAACACTGGTAGTACTTCCTACCCAACCGATGAACTCAGTCTTTCCGTTACTCAATCGATATATAGCTACAGTAATTGGGCCTATTTTAAACAAGCTAAAGAAGATGTAAAACGCGTGGCGGCTGAACTAGAAGATGTCAAACAAGAGCTATTAATGAGAGTGGCAGAGGCTTATTTTAATGTGCTCAAAAAGCGAGACAATTATCTTGGTATTCATGCAGAGGTAACGGCACTTGAGAAACATTTTGAATTAGTTGAATTACAAGTAAAAAATGGGCTTGCTCGTACAACTGATTTACTCGATTCAGAAGCTAGATTCTTGCAAGCACAAGCACGTGAAATCGAGATTAGTAATAATCTCCAAGATGCATTGCAAGGTATCCATGAGATAACGGGCTCTTTACCTAGGTCATTAGTGACTCTAGGAGAAGAAATGCCTATGGCCGAACCAGAGCCTTATCAAGTTGACGCATGGCTTGAAAATGCTCAACAGAACAATCCTATGATACTCGCCAAGCGAGGTGCACTCGCCTCTGCAAGAGAAGAGATTCGTCGCCAACAAGGCGGACACTACCCAACATTCGATTTCGTATTTACCCAAAACAATAGTGAAACAGACGGTTCTTTATTTGGTGGTGGTAGCGAAGTGGATACGCAAACCTTTATGGTTCAGATGACATTGCCTCTCTATGCAGGTGGTGCCGTGTCATCCAAGGTAAGAGAAACCGAGAGCCTATACAACAAATCAAAAGATGAACTTGAACTTTCATGGCGTGAAACTAACAGAGAAACTCGAGCGGCGTTCACCGGAGTGACCAGTGCGATTAGTAAAGTAAATGCTCTGCAAAAATCGGTCGAAGCGTACGAGCTGGCGGTTGACGTTAAACAACAATCTTTTGAGTCGGGCGTCGCCTCAAGTGTAACTGTATTGGATGCAGTAAGAGATCTGTTTATTGCTCGTACGGAATATTCAGCCGCTCGTTACGATTATCTATTAAACAACCTGCGTTTAAAAAGAGCGGTTGGAACCCTTAATGAGTTAGATATGCAGCAGATAAATTCAGCGCTGCTCGGAGAAGATGTCTCAACTGATATACAAGCAATGGAGAGCAAGTTAGAAAGTGAGTCATTAGCATTACGTTAAAGTGGTATTCAGGGACTAAATAAAAAAATAGTCGTATTAAAACAAAGAGATCAGGAGTTCGATGTGGCTACACAACTATTAATTTATGGACAAGTAGAAGCAGTAAATAAACAGCGTCACCTAGATTGGTCAATTAAGGCTGAAAGTCATTATGGGTTCGCTAAACAAGTCAATTCAGTGCCGTTAATGGCGGTTGAATTTCCCAGTGCAGCAGAAGATTACTCTATTGTATTTGCAGGGGAAGGTGACGATTTATTACCCGTCGTAATTATGGGTGTTCGTCAAGATGAAAACCTCTATATCGATGAAAAAGGTGACTGGAAGGCCAACTATATTCCGGCATTTATTCGTCGTTACCCTTTTGTTTTCGCCAGTACCGATGCGGGAAAGACACTTACCCTATGTTTGGATGAAGATTATGCAGGGTGTAATCAAGAAGGGCGCGGAGAGCGTCTGTTTGATGCTGATGGCGAGCAAACCCATTATCTGACTAAAGTACTGGATTTTCTACAGGATTACCAAACGCATTATCAACGTACGCAAGCCTTTTGTAAAAAACTGAACGAGTTAGATCTGTTTGAAGAAATGGGCGCTAAATTTACCCTACCAAGTGGCGAAGAACGCACTTTGACGGGTTTCAAAGTGATCAGTAGAGAAAAGCTTAAAGCGTTACCTCAAGAAGAACTCATGGCATTGATGGCAAACGACGGGCTAGAACTTATTTATCTCCATCTACATTCTATGCGTAATTTAAATAAGGTTTTGCAACGGTTACCAAAAGTACAAAGTGAGCCAGATCAACCTTCTATCGAGATAGAAGAAAGTGCGGAAGTTCATTAATTCGCACTTGGGCTGTCAAAATTTAAGTCCAACAATCAGCACTTACGCTTAACGCGAATAATGCACAGCAATAATGCTGTGCAGTTTGCGTTCTGCAGGTAGGCGGAATTATACGTTTTAAGGGGCTTTCTACGTGCCAGAAGGTCACATACAGGGTTACAATTATGGATAATCAACACCTGAACAGTAGTCGAATTTATCGTGGTTCTAGTAAAAATAAGTTCGCTAAGCGCCGTCTACCTCAATTAAGCCGTTTATTCGCAGGGATAAATAAAGCGGTGAAACCGATGCAGGATGATTCAGCAAAACTTCATCTAAATACGTTTGCTCTAGAGCAGCTTGAGCCTAGGTTGTTACTTTCTGCAGATCCACTAGCGGTGTTGATTGCTGATGCAAGCGTGACGCTTCAAGTCACAGAGAAAGCACCGAATGAACAGTACATACAGCTGATTGATGATAATTCCGGTGGTATTGTTTTAGAAGAGCGAAAACTCTCCGACATTGCATCAGGTAGCATAATTACTGTAACGGGCACGAGCGGTGATGAATCATTAACAGTTGACCAATCTTTTCTCGATCTCGGTGAGCGTCAGTTCGTTGTTCAATTTGATGGTGCTGGCGGTACAGATAAAGTTTCTACCTCCACCAGTGTCACTGAAAGCAATTGGCAAATAAGCGGAGATAATTCTGGTTCAATGGGCACCAACGGCATCGTTGAGTTCTTAAATATTGAAGACCTTGAAGCAACAAACAGCAATGACTCACAGCATTCAATTTCTGCAATCAACGATACCTTCAGTTGGCAGATTAACGACCAAGGAGAAGGTGTTTTATCTACATTGGTCGATGTGCCGGGCTCGATCTTAAAAGAGGCAACAGACGTCGATGTTGCCTTTAGTGGTTTTGACAATATTAGTGGTAGCGGTACGGACTACCTAGATTATAGTCAATATTCTAGTGGCGTTTCCGTTGACTTAGAGAATGAAACAGCTACCGGTTTTGACGGTGTCAGTGGTATTAGCACTTTAATCGGCTCTACTCAATATGCCGATACCTTTGTTGGTGACAGTAACGATAACTTGTTCGTTGTCGATTTTACCGATGATATTTTAAACAGTGATGGTTCAACGGACAGCGTTGATGGTAATGGTGGTTTTGATAGCGTACTTTATCGAGACTCTGGAATTTCCGGAATCGATATTCAAGCATCGATTGTTACCACAGAATCCGATTACGCCCTCACCCATGGCGAGTGGAGTAGCGTCGATAGTGCGTTCACCAATACTAAAATAACACGGCCTGACACCACTGAAGTAGACCTTGCGATCACCTTGGTGGATGTGGACCTTCTTGCCGCAACAGGCGGTGTAGGTGACAACTACTTTGATTTCTCTACCGTTGATGTTTCTGCCCATTTAGTGGGTGGAGATGGGGCGGATATCCTAATTGGTGGCCTGAAAGATGATATTTTAATTGGTGGTACAGGGGGCGATGAGTTAACCGGTGGTGGTGGTAATGATGAAGTTATCGAGGTGCGCGCTGCTGACTTTGAATTGAATGCCAATACACTTCGTATTGGGACAGAAGATGACGATACCCTAACCAGCGTAGAGAGTGTGTACATCCGGGCAACATCTGATGATGGGACGGGTAAAACACTAGATGCTGCAAATGCAGATAATTACCATATTACTTTAGTCGGTTCTGATTACGATGATACGATTATAGCGTCTGTTCACGGAGACACATTAATTGGTGGACTTGGGGCAGATACCATTACCGCTGGTGCTGGTGTTGATACGGTTAATGACCGTTTCACGGGCCGGGCAACCATAGCTAAACCTAGCAGTCACTATGAACTGGACTTATCTCAAGGCAGTAACGAAATATGGACATTAGCTATTCCAGTTATCACTACAGACACTGGTTATGTGTTAACCATTACTGATTTGGTTGGAAACGACATACTGAGTGATGAGATTTCATGGGATGCGGATGCAAGAGATGTTTCTCGATCCATCGAAAAGGCGCTGGGTTTAAACTACGGTCAATTAGCAGTAACCCAAGACGGTGCAGTATGGCAGATAGAATTTAGTGGTCTTTATTCAGGTCAGCCGATTGCTAATAGTATCAGTAGCAACTTAGGAGTGATCGCCTCTATTGATCAACAAGGTACAAACATTGTTGATACGCTCATTGGTTTTGATGCCAGTGACATTATTTCGATTACCGGTAGTGAAACGGCTGATATTGTGGATCTTACCGCCTTTACTGGTCATTCGGTTATTTCTACATACGGGGGTAGCGATGTCATTCGCGGTGCGCAAGGCAGTAATGTTATCGATGCGGGTGATGGCAGCGATACGGTTTATGTTAGTGGCAGTACGAATGACACGGTGATTGGTGGTCGAGGCGAAGATATCATTATTGCTGATTTTAGTAGTAATGCAGCATTGGATTATGATTTCGATTTAGACAATGACCAGTTAGAGATATCGGATGTAACTGACACAGCGGCGGTTGTGCAGTTGTCATTGATCTCCCTAACAGGGTTTGAGTCCTCATCTCTTACCGGTGGCTCTCTTGATGACACCATGGACGCTAGCGGTTTCTATGGTGTATCTGAAACAACCAGCTTGAATCTGTTAGAAGGCTGGAGTGAACTTACAGAATCAACTTTACGTGTCACTCTGGATGATACTGATAACACCATTCTTGATATTGACGTGGGTAGTTCAACAACGTTGGATGAACTTATTGCCCTAATAAATGCAGCAGACGAGAGAGAAACCGGATCACTAAGTGTTAGTTTCGACCAAGCTTCGGGTAATTTATCGTTTTCTGGACTGAGTTATCTCGGTGTTGCAGGAAGTGACCTTTCTCTGCTTGATGTGTTTGGCTTACCTGTAGGCACCGTTGCCGGTTCTGTTGTTACCAGCATGAGTCTTAGTTTGCTAGGTTCATTGCAGTTAACCAGTCAAAAAGGTAACGGCGGTATTGATACCTTTATTGGTTCTGCTGGTAATGATTTCTTTGATATTGATAGCGATGATGTTTCGGTTTCCGGTGGTGATGGAAGTGACACGATTTCGGCCACAACGACTGCCCTTTATATCCAATTTGATTTAGTTGATGATAAATTGATTTGGACTGGTGTCGATCCGGCTGATTCTGGCGCTACTGTGTCATCCTCAGTTAATTTAAATAGTGTGGAAAAGGCAGAGTTATTTGCCGATATTGATGCAACCTCTATAGACGCGAGCGCAAGTAATTTAGATGTTATCTTGGATGCCGCGTCGACTAATGCAACGTTAAGTGGCAGTTCTGCAAACAACGAATACCGCATTGATATTAGTGATCGTACTGATTTAGCGACTCAAAAGGTCTCGATAACGGTAGCGAATACGGCAACGACCAACGATATCGTTTTTTATGGTGGTGATACTGCGTTTACTAACAGTGATTTTAGTTGGGCCACGGTGACCGGTGGAGACTTCTCTTTAGTAAGTGAAAGTAGTGGTGATATGGTCATCGCTAACAATACCGATATTGTTGGGCAGGATGTTGTGTTCCGAGCAAAAGGCGGAACAATAACCGTAACAGGCACATTAAGCACAGATGATCTGAACGGCATTGCTGGTGACATAACCTTTGAAGCAAGGCATATCATCATTGATGATGGAGCCATATTATCGGCTCAAGGTTCTACACTTTCAGATAGCGGTAACATTACATTGATTGCAGCAGATAAACGTAATGATATCGTTGGACTCGGTTTTTATAACTTTGATCAACTCAGCGCTACAGTAACGGTAAATTCTGCCACGATACAAGGTAAGGACATTAATATAACCGCTCGGGCAGAATCTACTCGAGACGGAATACCTATTGGGCGTAGCGGTGGAGAAATTACAGTTGATGAAGAAAAGCTACAAACAAACCTTGAACGTCAGAGTCTTCTCGCTGGTTATTCGCGTGCGGAGATTGACTCGACAATCTCTATCTCTGAGAGCGCCGTTCTTGATGGTGATAACGTTACACTAAAAGCGCACACCATTGGCAGAGTAGTATCATCGCCAATTTCTGCCGGTCTTGCTGTCGCGATTGGCAGTTTAGAAACCAACGCCGATGTTGACGTTAAAGGGACCATTTTGGCAAAAGGGGATGTAAGCCTTGCAAGCCAAACAGAGAATTACCTGAATGTGTCCGCTGAACCATTATCCGATTTAGGCGGGTTAATCGCGAGTGTTGCCGTTGCTCTATTGGAATCTAACTCAACCGTATTGGTAGACCATACTGCGAAGATTGTCACGGAAGGTAATCTAGAGCTTAAAGCAAGTACGTTTGATTTTACTTATGTTGAAGCTCTCAGTGATGCGGGTGGTGAAGGTAAGTTAGCCGCAAGTGTTGCTGTTCATATCGAACGTGGAGAAACACTAGCGACGTTAGCGGGGACGGTTTTAGCTAAGGGTAACGTAAATGTCGATGCGACTCATTCACAAGGTAATTATAAAGGTAACTCAGGGACAAAAGCGGAAGCGATTGTTGACCGAACTGTAACTATCGTAGATAAATACGTAGATAAGTATAAAAGTAAGGCAGTCAACTCAAAAATTGGAAAGAAAATCCCTTTCGCAAGTACAATTTTGGGCACCGATAATAGTGATAATAGCATTGCTCCGACGAAATTCACCGCGGGTATAGCTCTGGTTTATGCCGACGACAGTAATAAAGTTAAGTCTTTGATTGGGTTAGAAGGGCAAGTCAGTGATATTCAGGTTGGTGGGACATTAACACAGCTAGCAACAGTAGATAACCGTTTACAAACGGAAGTGAACTCTGTATCGAGCACCCCTTCCCAATTAACTCAGGCATTAGGTTCTGCTGGTACCTCTGGTGCGTTTAAACAAGTGCCATTTGGTGCAGCGGTCTCCGTTACTATCGCAAGCGTAGATAACGATGCGAAAGCCTATATGCAAGGTTCTACAAAGGTTGATGTACTAGATAAAATCTCCTTAGATGCTCAAGCACAAAACCTTACCGGACTGGTTAGCTCAGATACTACTTTCAAATATGTAGAACCAACGTTAATCACCAACGATATGATTAACAGGGATTACGCGATTAAAAAAGGGGATTTAATCCGTTTCGAAGGCATTCTTGAAGGTGGTGATTATGATTGGCAGCAAACGGATACCGCTGAGCAAGCCAGTACAGGCTATTTTGGCTCAGTTTATAAATATTTAGGTGGTGATCTAAATAATCTTCGTATTAATACCGAAGACTTTAGCGATGTAACAACATGGGAAAAATTAGGCAATAAATACAATAGCATTCCGAACCAACTGTTTGGTGGCGATTCGAATGTATACCTTGTCGACAATTCGATTAAGTCTACAGCCGCTGGTGCAAAAGTCTCTCTTTCTCTTAACTTCGCTAAATTTGATTCTACCCAATTATCAGATGCGAGAATCAAAGGGCAAGTGCAAATTAATCAACGCACCGACTTAGCCAACAGCTTTGATTCTAATACAGACTCTGAAGCCAATAGTGCCGCACAATCAATTTTGGATAGTGGTTTGGTACTGAGTGCTCGTGATATTAGTATGACGTCTAAAACGATCAATAAATCGTTTGATTATGTGGGCAATGCGACGTCTACCTCTTCTGGCTTACCGTTGATCAGCAAACTAAATAAAGCCAAAGGCGCAACCGACGCTTTGAATGGTGTTGGTGCAAGTGTTTATATCAATAATGTCACCATGAATAGCCAGGCTATTATCGAAGATGGTGCTCTTGTTTATGCAGATAAACTTAACGTTAACGCTGACACGGAACTATTTTCAATAGGTCTGGGTTATGCCAGTGGTTCAGGAAATGGTACTTTGGGTGTGGCTGGTCTTTACATGGGCAACAATCTCAACAGTACCTCTATCGCACAGATTGAATCAGGAGCGACGGTCAATGTTGGTACTCGTTTAACGAATGCAACGTCGGAAGAGAGATTAAGTGTTGTTGCGAATAATCAGGTAGATCTGATTGTGGTTGCAGGCGCGGTAGCTTCTGGTGGAGCGATTGGTGTAGGTGGATCTGCGATAGTCACAGATGTGGTCAAGGTCACCAAGGCGCTTGTGGGTACTCAAGGTGACACTGTCACTCGAAATGGTAATGTTGCCGTAAATGGTGATGCTCGCGTTGAAGCTAACAGTGACGGATTTATCATTGGTGCGGCAGTAAGTGCTGCTTCAGCAACAGGTAAAGTTACACCTTCAGGCCAAACAGAACCGCCCGTGGAAAATAGCAGTTATGGTATTAGTATTTCTGGTGCCTTCATTTTCAATACCGTTAATAATACAACCTCATCAGGTTTGTTTAACTTAGTCAGTTTTAACGCGGATAAGCTGACGTTGTTAGCCGATGAACGAAGCGGTGTTTATGCGTTCCCTATTGCTTTTGCTAGCTCTTCTGCACAAAAATTTGCGTTAGCAGCGGCAGGAATAGGTTTAAGAAATGATGCGACCTTCATTGTTAGCGCTGGTATTTCAAATACACAGACGGTGACGCTCGATCAATTAGTTGTGAAAGCGACAAATAGCAGCACGGTTGTCACGGTGTCTGCGGCTGTTGCTATGTCTGGGCTGGCTGAAACTTCAGCAGGCACAACAAGTAGTATTGCGCTCGCAGGTAACGTGTCGATTAACAACGTAACAGCTGATGTGGATGCATTCTTGATCGCTGTTGATACGCTTCAAGTAAATGGAAAAGATTCAACTGGTTTTGCGGTTGATATTGAAGCGAAAGAAGAGTCTGAAATTTACGCAGTTGCACTCGGTGTTGCCTACGCTGGCAACGGTGCTGTTGGTGTTACTTACGCGGAAAACAATATAAACAGTAATATCGATGCGCTGATTAGCAATACCGACTTGACCAGTGCAACGGGAAAGGTCCGTCATCAGGCCAATAGTAATGCGGACATTGTTTCGATTGCATTAGGCGCAGCGGTGACAAAAGAAACCTCACCAGACTTCGATAGCAAGCTTGGTATCTCTGTGGCAGCAGCGGTTGGTTTAAATACGGTTCGCATGAATACGCGGGCTAAAATAGAAAACAACAGCACCATTACTTTACCAACACATGATCTGGATGAGTCGCGTTTAGATGTTAAAGCGAACAATGACACAGACATCGTTGGCGTAGTTGTTGCGGCATCCGTGGGTATACAAACTGGCGGAACGAATACGATTTCATTTACTGGTGCTGGGGCGAGTATTACCAATGAAGTTTATGGAGATACCCAAGCATTGATTGATGGATCTACCATCAATCAAGCATCGACAACAGAAGAAAAATCTACGGCGGCGATTGGGACCTTTGTTCAGGCTGATGCAACCGGTGATATTGTCGCAACGGTGGTTTCAGCAAGCGTCGCTTATGCGAGCTCCACAACGGGTTCGGGTGTTTCTGGTTCGATTGGGGTTGCGTTAGCTGGGAACAATATTGGTGGTGACCCAGATAATAACAACAAGACAAATAAAGTGAGCGCTCTTATCAATAATTCAGATATTGATATTAGCGGTGCGGTCAATACCAATGCAGAAAGTGCGCAAGATATCTCATCAACCGTCGTTGCTGCTTCTGTGGCAATCGCTCAATCGACATCAGGCAGCGCCGGCGGGTTAAGTGGTGTGGGTGCTTCCACAACGAATAATATTGTTGTGGATGTCAATTCAGGCATCACAGCGGATGTTGCAAATAAGTCTATTTTAGCCGATTCATTAAGTGTCATAGCAAAAGACAAATCAATTATTACTACTTCAGTCGTTGGTGCGTCTGTGGCTGGTGCTTATTCGCCATCAGCGTCTTCTGGCACATTAAGTATTGCAGTTTCTCTGGCTGAAAATAATGTGACTACCAATGTTTCCGCTCTCGTTAGCGGCGTATCTGTCGGTTCACAAGGCGTTGGCTTACAAGACCGCCGTATCGGAGCGGTTAACCTTGTTGCTGATTCACAAGCAATGATTACGGCAACTTCCGTTGCGGCTTCTATAGCGGCGAGTTATAGCACATCAGGTTCCATTTCTATCAGTGGTGGTGGCGCAAATTCTATCAATACCGTTAAAGGCTCAACATCAGCAAAAATTAAAGACAGCGCTGTTCATAGTGATTCTTCTGTAGGCGTGACAGCAACGAATACTTCAACAGTCGATGCCACGGTTGTGGCTATCGCGGTTGCTGGTGCGGGCGGTAATGGCGGCGGTGCGGGTTTATCTATTGGTGCTGCTGTTGCAGAAAATAGTATAGGCACGAGTGGTGCGCGTGTATTGATTAATGCATCGATAGAAGATTCGTCTGTGGATACTACGTCGACTATTACCCTTCTGGCCAATGCGGTGATGACGATCAATGCCGGTGTTGGGGCTGGCTCTCTAGCCATTGCGGGTGGTACGGGGGGTGGTCTTGCTGGTTCAGGTTCGGGTGTTAGTGCAACCAACGATAGTTATGCATCGGTAAGTAGCTTTATCGATAATTCTACCGACGCAACGAAAAAAATTGAGACAAGTTCATTAACGATAACAGCAAACAGTGGTTCAACGATTACAGCGGATGCTGGCGCAGCAACTCTTGCAGCAGGTTTCGGTTCTGGTGGCGGGATAGCAGGGTCAATTGGTGTGGCGTTAGCACGTAACACAATTGACAGCGATAACAATGCATACGTTAAGAATGCAACGTTGGAATTGGGCAGTTCAACGCTTGATATCAACAGTACAACGAACAACACAATTACTGCAATATCAGTAGCGGCGTCAATCAGTATTGCAGTTGGTAGCGGTGGTGGTATCGCAGTGTCAGGAGCTGGTGCGGATTCAAATAATGCAATATTTGGTGATACGTTAGCGTACCTGGACGGCGTAGATGTTCTTAACGTCGGTATTATTGATGCCGATGCTTCGAATACGTCAACAATAACCGCAACGGTTGCTGCTATTGCAGGTTCAGCGGCTGGAGGCTCTGGTGGAGGCGCAGGTCTCGCTATTGGTGCTGCGGTATCGGCTAATGATATTGGTTCATCAAGTGATCGCTTGATGGTGAAAAGCTATGTGGAAAACAGCGCAATAAATGCTACGGGTGCTATCGATTTAAACGCACTCGGTAATTTGACTATTACCGCAGGTGTTGGTGCTGGCGGTGTCGCTATTGCAGGAGGAAGCGGTGGCGGTTTGGCAGGCGCTGGTAGTGGTGTTAATACGACGAACAAAGTTTACGCAGACGTTGAAAGCTATATCGATAATCTAGCTAACGTTAACAAAGCGATTACGGCATCGAGTATTACTTTAAATTCTTCCAACACGTCGACGATTACAGCGGATGCAGGAGCCGCTTCACTTGGTGCTAGTTTTGGCGCAGGTGGCGGAGTTTCAGTGACTATCGGTGTCGCTCTTGCTCGTAATACTATTGATGTGGATACCAAATCTTATATCGCGAATGCAAATTCGATTAGTACCGGTACCGGTATTGTGGATCTTGATGCGCTTACTAAGAATACAATCACAGCAACTTCTGTCGCAGCGTCATTAGCGCTAGCTGGTGGAGCTGGTGGTGGCGCTTCGATTTCAGGAGCGGGTGCAGATTCAAATAATATAATCAAAGGGGAAACAGCAGCATACCTTGACGGTGTTTCTCTTATCAATGTAGGTAATGTCGATGCAGATGCGAGTAACACCTCTACAATAACCGCTACTGTTGCGGCTGTCGCTGCCTCTGGCGCAGGAGGTGCAGGTGGCGGTGTTGGACTTGCTATCGGTGCAGCCGTTTCTGCCAACGATATTGGCTCATCAACCGACCGTCTGCTGGTGAATAGTTACATAAAAAATAGTGCTATAAATGCAACTGGCGCTATTGGGCTAACAACGGTTGGCAATCTAACTGTCAATGCAACGGTTCTAGCGGGGGGCGTTGCGATTGCTGGTGGTGCCGGTGGTGGATTAGCCGGAGCGGGTAGTGGAGTTAATACGACAAACACCGTGTATGCTGATGTCGCAAGTTATATCAACAACGCTTTAAATAGTAACAAATCTATTTCAGCTGCAAGCCTTACGCTAAGTTCATCAAACACTTCTAAGATTACAGCGCTAGCAGGTGCAGCTTCTCTTGGTGGTGGTTTTGGTGCTGGTGGTGGTGGCACGGTGACGATTGGCGTGGCGTTGGCACGCAATACGATCGACGTGGATACTAAGTCTTACATTGCGAATTCAAACTCGGTTAGCACGGGTACTGGCTTAGTCGATATTGATGCGATTACGAAAAATACGATTAAAGCAACCTCCTTTGCCGCGTCGTTAGCTTTTGCCGGTGGTGCAGGTGGTGGCCTTGCGGTTGCAGGAGCAGGTGCTGATTCTAATAATATTATCAAAGGTGAAACTACCGCCTATTTACAAAATAGCGCTTTGACTAATGCAGGTACTGTAGCATTAGATGCACAGAATAATTCTGAGATTACCGCAACAGTTGCAGCGGTTGCGGTAACGGCTGCAGGTGGTGCTGGTGGCGGTATTGGGGTCTCGATTGGGGCGGGTGTTTCTCATAATGAAATAGGAACGAGCAGCGATAGATTAAAGGTTCTTTCATACGTACAAAACAGTGCTATTAATGCAAGTGGTGCACTAAGCCTTAATGCGACTGCGAATATGAAAATTAAAGCTGAGGTTACTGCAGCGAGCCTGGCGGTAGCGATTGGCGGCGGCGGTGGCGGTGCTGGCGCGGGTTCTGGTGTGAGCGCGACCAATGAAATTTACGGCCTTACAAGCAGCTATATTGATAATAGTGGCGCGAGCAGTAAAACAGTAACGGCAAGTAGTATTGACGTTACTAGTAACAGCACATCAACGATTACGGCGACACTGGTTTCAGCATCGTTGGGTATAGCAGCAGGTGGTGTAGGTGGTTTAAGTATTAGTGTCGGTATTTCGTTAGCGAACAACACTATTGATATGGATAACACCGCCTACCTTAAGGGCATTTCCTCTATTGGTAGCACTGGCTCACTAACATTGACCGCAACGACTAATAACATTATTGGTGCGACTTCGGTTGCAGCGAGTTCAGCACTTTCTGGTGGAGGCGTTGGAGGCATTAGTATCAGTGGTGCTGGTGCTAGCGCATCGAACGATATTTTTGGCACAACTCAAGCCTTTATCGATAATACACAAGTCAGCGGTGCGTCTTCAGTCTCGGTGACGGCATCGGATACATCAGACATTGACGCGACAGTTGTAGCCGGATCTCTTGCTGGTGCTGGTGGAGGCGCTGGTGGTATTGGGGTTGCGCTTGGTGCAGCCTTTGCCTACAACAATATTGGTAGCAGTAGCAAACGACAATCGGTGAGTGCCTATGTGAAAAACAGCGGGATTACCGCTACGGGAGCACTTACCTTAACTGCAACTGGAAACATGACCATAGACTCTGTTGTAGTAGCGGCGAGTGCTGCAGTGACGGGTGGAGGGGTTGGTGGAATTTCGGGTGCAGGTGCAGGTGTTAACACGACCAATAAGGTCTACAACGAAATTAACACTTACATAGATAATTCATCGGCCAGTGGTAGAGCTATTCATGTAGGTAGCTTGACACTAACCAGTAATAATACCTCTAAAATCACTGCGGACGCGGTGGGAGCAGCGCTTGCAGCGGCATTCGGTGGCGTTGGTGGTGTATCAGTCGCAGTAGGGGTATCTCTTGCTCGAAATACGATTGATAGTAATACAAACAGTTATATTAATCGTGTCGGCCAAGTAAACAGTGGTGCTATACAACTTAGCGCCAATGCAAATAATACGATAAGAGCGACATCTTCTGCGGCTTCATTGGCGGCAGCGGGTGGTGGCCTAGGTGGCGTCGCTATTAGTGGTGCCGGGGCTGAGTCTTCAAATAGAGTCTTTGGCGATACCAAAGCCTATATCGCAAATAGCCAATTAGGTTCATCGAGTAATAAAGTCGGTTTGGTCGATGTTAAAGCTAAAAACATCTCTAATATCAATGCGACGGTTGTTGCCGCCTCAGCGGCAGGAGCGGGTGGTGGCGGTGGTGGTGTCGCGGTATCCATTGGTGCATCTGTTGCACAAAACGACATTGGATCTTCCGGTGATCGTCTACGCGTAGCGAGTTATATCGATAATAGCCAATTATATTCAAGTGGTGCATTGACCGTGGATTCACGTGCACAAATGACTATTAATGCAAGCCTTGTTGCCGCGAGCGTTGCGGTAGCGGGTGGTGCTGTTGGGATAAGCGGATCAGGTGCAGGCGTTGGAGTATCGAATAATATCTATGCAGATTTAGATAGTTACATTGAAGATAGTGCGACTATCCTAGCTTCTGGAATTACCGTCAAATCATATAGTGCTTCAGATATTGATGCCCTAGCTGTTGCAGCTTCAGTGGCTGCGAGCTTCGCACCAATCGGTATCGCTGTCTCCATAGCGGCTTCAGAAATAAGTAATAATGTGGATATCAATATTGATAGTGATGTTCGCAACTCGACCCTAACCAGTCTGGGTGACTTTACTGTTCTCGCTCAAACCAGCGATGACATTTATGCTAAAGGTTATGCAACATCTTTTTCCGCAGGTATTGGTTTTGCTGGTGCAGGAGTTATTGTAGACAGCGAAGTAGATGGCCGAGTTAACGCTGGAATTACAGATTCGTCGATTACGGTTTATGGTTCCGGTTCGATTAAATCTATCGCGAATTCCACACAAAGAACCGATGCATACGGTATCGCTGTTGGCTTTATTGCCGCAGGTGTCGTAATTGCTGATCTCGAAGCGAACATCAATAGTTCGGTTGATTTTAATGATGTGACTTATACCGGTTATGACTTGCTACTCTCGGCATACGGAACTGAGAATAATTATGCTAATGCGGTAGCGGGTAGCGGTGGTGTTCTTGCTGGCGCAGGTGTGGGTGCTAAAACTCGAAGCACCAGTAACACTTTGGTAAATATTAGTGATGAATCAAGCATAACTCTTGGAACACTCGGTGGTACAGGTGTACTGGATATTAAAGCGGAACACGTTGCGAGATTTGATGCCAAGATTATCGCAGCATCCGGTGGTTTGTTGTCCGGCTCAGGTGCAGAAATTGACCACGTAATCACTTCAAATGTCATGGTTAACTTAGGCGACAACGGTCACAGTGATAACCTATCAATTACCGCTAAAGATATTAATGTTGATGCGATAAATCGTATTCAAAAAGATCAAGGGGGTTATATCAATGCGTTAGCGGTTGGTTTGGCCAGTGCCGCAGGTGCGGATAGCCGTACAATGTTAGATATAGCAACCATCATTGATGTAGCGAATAACGCTGTTATCAATGCGACAAGCGATGATGAATCACACGGTATCGCTTTAAACGCACTAAATGATCTCAACATCACTGACAAAGTGATTCTTAATGCTTCAGGTGCGTTGGCCGCAACCGGTGCAACGGTTGTAGTGACGGATAACCAACTATTGGCTAAGGTGCGTATTGGAAACAACGCAAATCTAACCAGTAGCGGTGATATTCAGGTTTCTGCTCGTGGTAAAGGGACCGTTATCACCTCGGTAGAAGCGGATTCAAGTGGTGCGATTTCGGTTACGATAACCAAGTCAGTCGCGAACATCACGCCAGATAATCAGGTGTTGTTTGATACGGGCGCTAAAGTTACCGCTTATGGTAATCTTAATGTCTCTGTTGGTACAGATACCGATTTTAATCGAGATGCTTACAAAATTAACGCCCTTATCGATGCCTTTGCGGACAGTGCAATCCCGGTCGATGATGCAACGGCAAGCGCAAATTTACAGCAAAGCAATAGCATCACGGTGAATAGCGGCGCACACCTTAAAACCGCTAGACAATTGAACCTACACGCAGAGCGCTTTGGCTTTGCTGATATGGATGCACAAACCAAGACGGTGAACTGGGCGTCTGAATTAGGTGGAACTGCCGACTTGGGTGGTGATGTTTCTAGTGGTGCCAGTGGCATAGTTAGTAATTACGGTACATTGGAAACCGGTATCCGACGGGTACAACGGATTGAATTTAACTCCCTGAATGATGACGGTAGCGTGAACGACTACAGTGGAAGTGAAGGCGTCACCTTTACTGAAAATGTTTCACAAGTGAATTCAGACTTATTTGATAGCTTGGAAAACGCAGAAGAACAACTCGCAATATTTAATCGTGGTAACGAGCCAGACACGGATATTGAAACTTACTACAAAAATGAAATTGCACGGATTCAAGATGTTTTATTAGAGAAAGGATTGATGGAGCGAGTAGAAGTTCGAGATGAAAATACGAATGCTCTTATTCGTGTTGTATTTCTTCCGAATAAAGTTTCGGTTCCGGTTATCTCGGTGAATGACATACACGCTGAAGCGGGGCGTATCGATGTTCGTTCTGATTCTATGGTAGGAACAGGCGTTGTGATAGCGCCAGGCGATGCTTCTGTCGAGATACTTAACCATACTATCGCGTCATTAGTGGTAAATAAAATTACTATCCCTCAAGAAAATGGTGGCCTTTATATAAACGGTGAGCGGGGAGACACGGCAACCTATGATGACCCTCTCATTCGTATTATCAATGACGTGGATTTGGATCTAGCTAAAGCAGAAATCCAGCTTAGATTCGAAAGTGAGTTAACAAGTAATACTGCTGGTGAACCAGACAGTACTGTTGTTTTAACGTGGCCTTCGATTACTGTCGCTGATGCGATCACGAATCGCTCCGGTAAACTCGAAATCAAGAGTTTGACGGGGAATACCGGTGTACAGGGTAAGGGTGATATTTATATCTATGCTGACATGGATGTAAAAGATCAGCAGATTGTTACGGATGGAACCTTTATTGCGAGTCTCCCTCCAGGCTCAACCTATTCTGTTGGTGGTTCTGAGTACGCTAAATGGAATGAAACAATTGGCGCAAATGGTACAAAAATAGCTTCAACCGGCAATATTAGTTACGAATTAAATAGAGATATGACGTTACCAAACCTGACCGCCGACAATATTTCAATCACTGCAGAATATATCAATATCAACGGTAAGATTCAGAGTGGTAAAGAAGAGTTTACTTTAGTTATTACGGCAGCAATAAAACAACAAATAGCGAGTTATAGAGCTGACAAAGCAACGGGATTAAAAAGACTTGATACTGGAAACGAAGACTTTTCTGTATTCTATGATACAACCAACGATCAAATAGTCATTGGAGACATGCGGGTTAGTGGTGGTTACATTGAGCTAAATGGTCATATCCTAAATACAAATAACAATTCCACTATTGAGTTACTTGGTGGTTACGCAACGATTAATGTTACAAATGAAACCGACCTTGACTTGAAAATTCTTGGTTTAGATGCCTCTCAGCGAGGTAAAGGTACGCTTATCATCCGTGATAAAGCAAAAGGAACATCTGCGAACCCATCTGTGACCAAGTACATTAAAGACGAAAATGGCGTTCGAATCGAATCCAATTTTACCTCTCATGTTATCAATCAAGGTGAATATAATGAACAGGTCGTTGAAGTCGCCAATACTGTTGCAGTTGGAAAGGACGTTGACGAATATCTGCCTAAAGAGGGTTGGCGTTATAACTGGACAATGGGTTATGAAGAGGCTACACGGCAATATACGCAAACAGGAAAATCGGCATGGTTAGGTATTGATGCGTTTGCGGCTGACCCTGCCACGCTTACTTCTTGGGGACCTGCTGAAGTCATAGGAGGACCAGAGCTTAGTGGTGAAGGGGCATACTTTAAGTTTGACCCAGACTTAAAGGATGATGACTATATCTATGTTCCTACCAAAACAATACTTGGAGAAAGTAGTTCGTTAGTGCGTAAGTGGACCACCAGTACTTGGTATGGCAAAAAAACCTATTACGCCAAGTTTGTAAAAGAGACGAAAACACTACACGAATATAGCCATTCGTTAAAGGCGGATTACGGCATTAATATAGTCTTTAAGGGCGAAGAAGCCGGTGCAGTTAATATTAATTCTTTGCTTGGTGGCGATATTATTGTGCAAGGAAAGATTAGTAACGAGAAGGGTACGACAACCATAACCACCACTGGTGCGATTTTAACATCGGCTTCAGGTAGTGTAGGTGGAGAGAATATTATATTAACAGCCGGTTATATTGGTGGGGCTCCTGTGACCAATGTTGATGGAAGTTATGATGCGGCGATAAATGCGTTGACGACCAATCTAACCAATGACGCTGGTGGAAGTATATCGGCACGGACACAGGGTGGTCGAATCAACATTGTTGAGATAGATGGCCCATTGGTTGTGAAAGACATTACTTCCGCATCTTATAGTGATTATTTACGCGATTCCGGTGGTAAAGTGTTCCTGTCTGCCGTTGGTGGTATAGAAGGCGCGGTTGGTACCAGTGCTGTTGTTCGCGGTGGTATTATCAACATCAATTCAGAAGACCATGTCGGTAGCGCAACACAAGCGTTAAATATTGATGGTGGTATTGCGAATAAAGATTATCTAGCCATTAGTGCCGTTAGTGATGTGTTTATTAATGAAACGGATGGTGATTTACGTATTAAATCAGTAAGCAGTAGTGCAGGTGATGTCACTGTCACGGTTGCTAACGGCTCACTTATTGATGCGAATACGACCGCTATTCGTGATGAAAGAACCTATGAAGAACTGAGCACGGGCGTATGGGAAAGCCTAGGCCTTATTGATGGCAGTGACTCTGCTCAGAAAAAGATAGACGATGTAATTGATGCTTATACGTCCTCACGTGAGCGCGAATACTTTGCTTACTGGAATATTCGTAATGCTCAAACAGACTCACTCTATGACCCGGTAGCAACAATAACGATTAACGGTGGTGAGGTAACTTATTATAGTGATTACTATCGTCAACTAGGTGAAGAACAAGGTAAAACTGGCACGGAGTTAGACACCTTTGTTTCAGACGCGATTCAAACCTTGAACAACAAGCGCAACGCTGAATACCATTCTTTGCATGCCAGCTATGGTCTAGAGGCGTACGACGCTAATTACTCTTATACACTTACCGCACAAGAAAGAGCTGACTTGACTGGTAGCGTGCACGTATGGACAGAAGAGGAGTTACTTAACCTTATCAGTGGTAGCTTGCTTAAACCAATTACGGATACACAAGCAACGATTGAAGATGAGAATATCTCCGCAGCAGGCAATATCACGGTTGTTACCTCTCAAAATGTAGGCTCAGCAGTCGGGAGTGTCGAGATCGAACTCGATGGTAATTATACGGATAACGAAAGAGTACAATTAGCCGCAGCTGAACGTAATGATGTGTACTTTACCTTCCAAGAGCGCGTGAATGTTGTCGTTGACGTGATAGATGACGCAGCGGGTGATGCACTCTTCCGAAGTGACGGTGGTAGTTGGATAAGTGATGGTTTTGTGGCTGGAATGCAGATTCGAATTGCAGGGGATAGTGCTGCATCAAATGATGAAGGTGGTTTCTATGAAATTACAGAGGTTACCGCCAGCAAATTAACCCTTACCACAACGGAATTAAACGTTGAAGTTGCGGTTGATTTAGATATAGCAGCAATTAGTGGTAGTCCACTATTGACGACGCTTATCAATACTAACAATCAAGACTGGCAGACGTTAGGCCTTGCAGAAAAAGGGTATGTTGCGGCTAATGGTAATTTTTATCAAATAGAACGTATTGCAGGACGAGTAATTGACCTTAAGAAGGTCTCCAATGATGTCGCCATTGGAGCCACTGTTATTAGTAGTTCAAATTATCGTATTGCTAAGCTTGAGAAAGTGATTATTGATCAGCGTGAAGATGTTGATGTTCTAGCTTATGGAACTATCGACGTTTCCGCTGTGGGTAATCTATACCTAGGTTCAAACCAAACGCTAAATGTTGAGCATGCTTCAGGTGACAACGTTCGCATTAAGAGTAAAGCTTATCTAGTCGATTCAACTGTATCGGGAGCGTCGGTTACAGCTTCATCTAGTTTGATACTCGAGGCGGGTCAAGGGGCCATTGGTACAAGTGCCGATCGCTTTATGATTGATACTGGTGTCGATGCTTCGTTTACCGCTCGGGCTCGATACGATATTTATGTCACAGAGATAAACTCAGACATTAATGTTGGGACTATTTATGCAAGAGAAGGTGTTGTTGACCTTCGCGCTAATAGCGGCTCAATCGTCGACCATTTTGAGCACCCTTATGAAAATATAAGAGCGAACAGTATTGTGCTTACCGCAATGACGGGAACTATCGGTGAAGTAGGAAACTACCTCGATATTAACCTGACTGGCGGTACGATTACGGCCAATGCTAGGGGCAATATTGGCTTAAATGAAACCGAACTTACTATGAATGTTGATCATATTGAATCGACCTCAGGTAATGTCGATTTACAAGCTCATATGGCTATCCTAGACGCAGTGGCAGACAGCACAGCTTCAGGTGAAGTAGCCGATATCATTGGTGCTAGCATCAATCTTATCTCACGCTTTGATACCGTTGGAGCGGTGGCCGCTGATCTAGAATTAGATACTGGCTCGCAGTCGGGTCAAAATCTCACCATTTCAAGTGCTAAAAATAGTCATGTTATTGAGAGTGTTGGTGACTTGTATCTAAATCAAGTTTCGACAGGTAATACAGCCATTGCCTTTATCGCCGCACCAAGTGGTCGCATTTTGAACGATAGTCTGTCTGGCGATAATGTCGTTTCAGGAAAAACATTCCTATTTGCTGCTCAGGATATTGGGTCGGCGAATAAAGCACTAGCGACAAAAGTGGGTAATATTCAAGGTCAGTCCACGGCAGGTAGCACCTACGTAACCAATACTGGCGCATTAAGTGTTGGCGGTGTTGTGGCCAATTTGCCTAATGGCTTGTTTGCCGGTGGCAGCGTTACGTTGATTACACATAGTCCGCTAACGGTAACAGAAAATATTCTAAGTAAAACGTTTATCGACCTGACGTCTACCGATAACTCGTCTGATGACAATATCGTGGTGAATAGTGGAATAACGCTGACTTCTACCGATAGTTATATTAACGTTAATTCCGGTGATGGTTTTACATTAAACGAAGATGCGGTACTTGATGCGGCCCTTGATGTCACTATTCAGATAGACAATGGTGATACTGGTAATCTCGACCCAGAAGGTGCAACGGTTGATATCCAAGGTACTATTATTACAGCAAATAATATTATCATTAATGGCGACATCAACGACGACGTGATCACGCTTAGTGGAATCCTTAATGCACAAAATATTGGTATAAATGGTGGTGACGGGGAAGATAAAATCACGATAGATGTCGTTCAAATTGACGGTGATGTTACGGTGAAAGGCGGTAACGACAACGACATGTTGACGGTCAATCAGCTCCATTCACGGACAGATTCCTTGCTTCTCGATGGTGAGAGTGGAACTGACGCCTATATCATCAATCGCACTGGTGCGGATGCAGGCTACATAATCGATGTAGAAGATACGGGTAGCGAAGCATCGGGTGCCGATACATTAACCATTAACGGCACATCCGCTGATGATACTTTCTTGCTTCGTGCTAATTTTGTTGCTGCGATGCACAGCGATGGTAACGGAGGGTATGGTGATACAGTTGAACGTGTTAACTATGACCGCAATATCAACGCGCGTCTAACCATCAATGGTCACAAAGGCGTAGACAGTTTCTTTAGTGATGACACAAGTACTATTACTACACTAGATGGTGGTGCAGGTGCAGATAACTTCCAGATAGGTCAGTTATTTGGTATCGATCGTCAGTCTTCGTTAGGCGCGGTAGCGGCAGGCGATGAGATTGAAACCGTTGAAACCACCTTAGGCTTCTTAAGCCGGGGTAATAGTTTGCCAATGGTGATTTATGGTGGTGATGGCCACGACAACATTAAGGTGTACTCAAATAAAGCTATCACCAAATTGTATGGTGAAGATGGTGATGACAACTTTATTGTTCGAGCATTCTTGATTAAAGACAGTGGTTTGAGCAATAACAGTGTGGATGTCGAGCTGTTTGGGGGCGACGGTGCTGATACGATTGAATACAGTATTAATTCAACTCTGAAAATTGACGGTGGTGCGGGACGCGATTCCGTTACAGTGATAGGTACTGAAGCCGACGATAACTTTATGGTGACGAAAGACGGTATCTACGGTGCCGGCCTCAATGTTGGTTTTGAAGGCGTTGAACAGGCCGAGATTGATGGCCTTGAAGGCGACGATACTTTCTATATATTGAGTACCAGTGACAAAGTTGAGACGACCATTATTGGTGGGTTAGGGGCAGATACTTTTAACGTTGCTAGTGATGTTGTCAATCCAATTGTCTCTTACTCTGTTGAAGGTCGCAGCAGCTTCATTAACCACAGTGTCGAAAGTGAAGATGATGCCTACAATGGTGTCTTCGTTAATGGTGTCTCGCTTAATGTGGCGAGCCAAAGCAATGGTGCCATCACCGTGGATACGGGCGGTGCGATGTTATTGGACGAAGATGGTTTGACCGATGAATATGAAATCGGTATTGGTATTCCTAGTGCAGATGTATTGGCAGGAACCGTCGCTTACGTAACCGTCTCGGCAGCAAGAGCATCGAGCAGTGACGACGAAAAAACCGCCAACGAAGCAGCAAGTATCTTGGTTTCTACTGATAACATCAATTTCTACGAATCACTGGTTCTTACCTATACCCAAGGCGTCAATTGGGACACGAATACAACTATCTATGTCAAGGCGATAGATGACACGGCAGCAGAAGGTCAGCGCCAATATGTCATTAACCATAGTGTAAGAAGCGAAAATTCAGCGTTTGATAATCTTGATATTAATAACGTTGAATTGACGGTGAATGATAATGATAAAGCGGATATTATTTTAACCAATAACGGGTCGACTGTCTTAGCAGAAGGTGGCATAGCGCAGACGTTTAACGTGCGTTTAGCTACCCAGCCTGATACGAATGAAACCGTCACCGTTAATCTGGGTGAGCTGATACCAATCGGTGGAAGCAGCCAATTAACCATTACAGGACCAACTCTCGAATTTACGCATTTAAATTGGAATAATCCAATAGCCTTCACTGTGCTAGCAACTGATGACGGTGATGTGGAAAATGCCTACCAAGCAGGTGTAACGTTAAGTGCGACGAGTGATAAAACAGGTACAGACTACGCTAATGTGGACGATGTTGAACTCGAACTATTAGTGCTGGATAACGACACAGGTTCAGTCGTTGTTACACCAAGTAATGGGGCGACTCTTGTAAGCGAAACATCACAAGATGACTATTCACTTGTGTTGAGCAGACAACCAACGGCACCAGTCACGGTCAGTTTACTGAATGATGGGCAAACCTTATTTAGTAGCAGCGACTCCCGCTATAACGCAACTGATAATACCGTTACATTTGGTATTGCAGATGGTGACTGGAATAAAGCGATTGTTATCGAGCTATCGGTTAATCCTAACTATCAAGATGAGGGCAATCAGCCTGTCCAGAAAGCGCCGTTACAGCCACATACGCTGAATAATATCAAAGGTAAACTGATCATCGAAGGGGGTATTCCTGACGGTAAAGAGCGGACCTTATCGGCCGCGGTGATTTTACCAACAGAACTGGATGGTGCTTTACCAACGATTGATATTACTCTTGATGAAAATGTGGTGACGGATACATTGAATGTCTTTAATGACGGCAGTGTAGAAAATGAAACAGGTCTATTGTCTGATAAGACTATCACTGGCTTAGGTATGACAGCCGGTAATGGTATTGAGTACCACGATATAGAAGTGGTGGAATTATTGTTAGGCTCGGGTAATGACAACATTACCGTTACTAACACAGCGGAAGGTGCTATCACCGTTATCCATGGTGGTGGCGGCGACGATACCATGAGTGTGACTGGAAGCGACAGCGATGGCGCGCTCATACTACTGGGTGATTCAGTACAAGATGGCTCTACATACAATGCCACATCACTAGCGAAAACCGATAAAGGACGCGAATACAAAGCGGCCGGCAATGACACCATAGATGCATCGGGTGCAGGTGGCTCTGTTGTGATCTACGGTGGATTAGGAAATGACTCATTGACCGGTAGTGAATTTGGAGACCATATCGCGGGTGGGTCTGGTAACGATGATATATTCGGTTTAGCAGGCGATGACCATATCTACGGTGACGCAGGGTTTAACCTTGATATAAGTACTCGTTTAGATTTATCTACTCAAGTACTGGAAGTAGCACTTGACGCAGATAGCGCCAACGATAATCTTGATACTTCAGACTCACTTCTTGTTGGAAACGATACGATAGATGGTGGCACTGACAATGACATTATCTTTGGTGACAAAGGGTCAATCGTTCAGTTTGCTGGGACCAATCGGATCTTGGATACGAATATTCAGCTGGTCACAAGTATTACCAACAGTGGTCGTGTATTGGGTGGTACAGATACCATTCGCGGCAACAGCGGTGATGATGTCATCTTCGGTGGTGAAGCCAGTGATAGTTTGTATGGTGGAAATTCGACTTCGGGGCAAAGCATTGCAACGCCAGATAAAGACATCATCCTTGGTGACCTAGGACAGGTAACCATTACTAATGGCGAAGCGGTTCATATCTTTACTACGGATACGAATACGGGCGCAAGTGATGTGATTCAAGGCAACCAAGATAACGACATTATTCTTGCAGGTGCGGGTGGTGATAGCGTCCTTGGTAACGCTGGGAATGATTGGATATTGTCTGATTTCGGCCAGGTTGATTTACGCAATAATGCACAAGTTTTGACTACGACAACTGGAGACAATCACAACACAGGTAATGACGTGGTTAACGGTGGCGAAGGGGATAACCGAGTACTTGCAGGATTAGGTAACGATACGGTGATAACCGGTAGTGGAGATGATCACGTAATCGGTGACAACGGCACCCTAACGTACACTTCATCTGGTGTGATTGTGCGCGCACAGACAATCGATTCAGCAATAGGAGGCAATGATATTCTTGCTTTAGGAAGTGGCGATGATGTTGTCCTAGGCGGGTTTGGCAATGACACCATCACGACTGGTAATGGTGACGACAGCGTAATAGGTGACAATGGTCAAATAGACTTTGCTAACGGCGTACGTTCAGTGCTGTTCAGTACGGATACAAGTAATGCAACCGGTGGTGACGATATCATTTCACTAGGCAACGGTAGCGATCAACTTATCGCGGGTGTTGGTAATGATACGGTGAACAACCTTTCTGGTGAAACGATTATTATTGGTGATGATGGTCGCATAGAAAATGACTCGACGGGGCGTTACTTGGTAGCCTTAACGGGTAATACGTCGATAGGAGGTGATGATAATGTGACTGGTGGTTCAGACCGTGACATTATTTTTGGTGGATTTGGTGCTGACAGGCTAGATGGTCAGGCAGGAAACGACCTCATCGGTGGTGATGGAACGAAGGTGACTCGTAACCCAACCACTATCGTGTTAGAAGCTATCGATCTCTTCGTTGGGGGCAATGACACTATTCTGGGTGGCGATGGCTTTGACCGTATGCAAGGACAGTTCGGTAGTGACTTATTCTTTGCTAACTTCAATGAAGATGTGTTGGTTGGTGAGTATGGACGATTCACGTTTGACACTACAGATGCGGATCAAACCGCGACCTTTATTATCACGTTAGCGCAGGGCAAACTTGACTTGATACGTCAACTTCAGACGAGCCTATTTGGTGGTTATGCGAAACAAGTGTTTGCAGAATCTAACTTGGGACAAGCAGCGAGAAGCCGTACAGCATTAACGACGGTCTTTACGGATAGTGCGCAAACAGCGGTTGCAGGCTTAGGAGCAGATGCAGTGATGCAAGCAACCAGCTCCGGTGGAGGTCAAGGTGCAGACTTTGTTATTCCGACAGAGCCAACAGCGGCAGGTACAGAAACGCAATCACCTGAGCAAGTAACAGAACAAGCGGAAGGTGAACTAGCTCCTGTAGAAGTAACAGGTGAAGTCGAAGGCGAACAAGTCCCTGTAGAAGCAATCGGTGAGGCGACAAGCGAGGTAGTTCCTAAAGACGTTGAAGCTGAGCAAGAAGAGTGTGAAGTAAAAGCGGAAGATGGCACTTGTGCTCCTATGGCTGAAGAAGCTAGTCAACCAGAAGATGCATCACAAGCCGACACGGAGCAAGATGAAGGGCTGCTTGCGGTATCAAGTGATATCGATATTCACGCGGCATTGGCAGCGGTCGGTGGTTGGGCCGTGATGAAAGATACTTCGGGTAACACAAAAGGGCGAAACAAACGCAAAGTAGCGTAGCCATTATTGAGTTTAATGTCCTTAAGCTTACTGTTTTTAAATAAGTGCCTACCCTTCAAACTGGAAAGAATGAATGGTAGGCACTATGCTGTAAGTTAGGTTATAACAATAGATAAAACAGTCGATTAGTGGAAGTTAGGGCGCTTGAGTTTAATTCGACCTATTAATACTCGATACAATCCGTATTTACAATGTTAAGGATAATAACTAAATATGAGAGAACAGGTCGGTATGGCTGAACGTCAGCCAGCATTTTCCGAGCTGCTGAATGACCCAGTCAGCAATGTCGAAAACGAATACTATCAACAATGGCTGTCCGACCATCACCATGTGATCGACGGACTTAAAACGGCTCTGGTAAATATTCCTATTGATGGCGTTTTAGTCACTGCCGCAACGCTAAATAATCAATCCCCTTACTTTGCTCCTCTAGTCTCCTTAAGTGATACGCAAGCCACTAGCCAACAACCTCAAGTAGCAACGCTAGAAGCAGGTCAAAACGGTGAAATGTTTGCTTTAGTCTATCCGCTTAGAGACCAAGATAATGACTTAATAGCGCTTATCGCAATGGCTATTGAAGTCAAAAGCCAAGCAGAATTGCAGAAGGTACTTACTGCAGTACAGTGGAGTAGTGCGGGCCTAGAGGTAGTCGAATATCAACGACGGCTTGAAATAGAAAAGAATCAACAATCAGGTATTGCTGAGCGAGTAGATATCCTAGCGCGGGTGCTTGCAGAACCAAACTATTCAAGTGCAGCGGTAAGACTTGTTACCGAACTCGCAGTATTGTTTAACTGCGACAGAGTGAGCTTAGGGGAATACAAAAATCATCGCTCGCGGTTGAAGCACCTGTCACACAGTACTCAATTTGGAAAGCGCATGAATCTTGTTCGAACAATTGAACAGACAATGGATGAATGTATAGACCAAGGCGAATGCATCCGCTTTCCTCAAAGCGATGGTTCGCATGATGAGGGTTCTCACCAAGAGGTAGTATTAGCCCACAGAAAACTATCTGAACATCAAGGTGACGCGTGCGTTATGTCGATACCTGTTTATATAGGTGGGCAAACCAAAGGCGCGTTAGTTCTGGAAGGTAATCCAGATGTGCCATGGACAAGCGAGCAAGCCGAATTAGGTCAAAGTATTGCAAGTATGGTCTTTCCAGCGCTTGAAGATAAAAGACTAAATGATAGATTTCTACTAAGAAAAATCCTAGACAGTGGTGCTCGCCAACTGGGTCGTTTATTAGGTGTGGGTTACCTTGGTAGAAAGTTGTTTGTTATATGTTTGATTGGATTGGGTTGGTTTTTATATACCGCAGTGGGAACCTATCGTTTGTCAGCGGACGCTCGCATAGAGAGTGCGACTCAACGAGCGATAGTGACACCGTACGATGGTTATATAAAAGAGGCTTATGTAAGAGCAGGCGATCACGTTAAAGCTGGGCAGCTTTTAGTCTCAATGGACGATAAAGATTTACGCTTAGAAAGGCTCAAATGGTTAAGTGAAAAAAGTAAGCTAAATAGGCAGTATCAAGAAGCGCTGGCAGTACGAGATAGAGCGAAGATCAACATTATCAATGCCCAAACAGATCAAGTTCAAGCGCAGTTGGAATTAGTCAATAGCCAACTGGCGAGGGGAGAAATTTCAGCACCTTTTGACGGGCTTGTAGTGAGTGGAGATCTAAGTCAACGATTAGGTAGTGTTGTTTCAAAAGGAGAAAGCCTTTTGGAGGTTGCTCCGGTTGATAGCTATCGTATTCGTATGTTGATAAAAGAGAATCGGATAGCAGATGTAAAGTTAAACCAAACGGGCAACCTCTACCTTTCCGCCCTTCCTGAATTTTCGTTTAAATTCGAATTAAGTAAGATTACTCCGCTTACAGAATCATTAGACGGATCTACCTATTTTGTTGTTGAAGGTATTTTAGAACAAAGCCAGACCCAAGGTGATGGCGCGAGTGTCGTTGCGCTATTGCAACCCGGTATGGAAGGTGTAGGCAAAATTGTTGTCGACGATCGATTGTTAGTTGAAATATGGACACGGGAAACACTCGAGTGGCTGCGCTTACGAATTTGGACATGGTGGGGGTAATGCAACGCGATGTCTGCCACTTTATTTAGTCATTCTTGGTATAAAGTTGCCAATCTTAAGGTTCGCTTAAGAAAGCATGCATCTATACATAGACATGTCTATCGAGACAACGTGTTTTATGTATTGCAAGATCATGCAACAGGGCAGTTCCAGCGCTTTACACCTCAAGCCTATCAGCTTATCGGCTTAATGGATGGCAAGAATACCCTACAACAGATTTGGGATTCTGCCTGTCAAAAATTAGGGGATGACCTACCTTCACAAGATGAAGTGATTCAGTTAGTTTCTCAGCTCAATAAAGCAAATGTTATTCAAACAAATGCGCTTCCAGACATAGAACAGCTACAACGTCGCAGAGATAAGTTTGAGAAAAGTAAGATTCTTCAACAACTCAAGTCTCCATTGAGTATAAAAATCCCATTAGTTGACCCTGAATCTGTACTGAACTCAACGTCATTCTTAGCCAAAGTTATCTTCAGTAAATTTGGAGCAATACTTTGGTTAAGCATTGTTTTATTTGGTGGTGCATTAGCCGTTATTAACTGGCAGGGACTCACTGAAAACCTAAGCGATAAAGTACTGGGTATCGATAACTTACTAATTATGGCTTTCGTTTATCCTATCGTTAAATTGGTACATGAAATGGGACATGGATATGCCGTAAAACGCTGGGGAGGAGAAGTTCATGAAATGGGGGTCATGTTATTAATTTTTATACCCGTTCCTTATGTAGATGCCTCTGCGGCTTCGTCCTTTCGTAATAAATATCAGCGTATGTTAGTAGGTGCTGTAGGGGTATTAGGAGAACTGCTCATGGCGGCAATTGCAATGATTGTCTGGGTATCAGTTGAACCCGGTCTAGTTCGAGCAATGGCCTATAACGTAATGTTAATTGGTGGTGTATCGACGCTATTATTTAACGGTAATCCCTTATTGAGATTTGATGCCTACTATGTATTAGCGGACTATTTAGAAATCCCCAATTTGGGTAACAGAGGCAATCAGCAAGTCGCGTATTTATTAAAGCGATTTGGTTTTGGCATAAAAGGATTAAAAACCACATCACGAAGTCGATCTGAATCGGCATGGTTAGTTGGTTATTCATGTGCAGCCTATATCTATCGGCTTTTTGTTATGGTGGCTATCTCTGTATTCGTAGCGTCTCAATATTTTGTAGTTGGAGTGTTGCTCGCTTTTTGGTCCGTTTGGACCAGTTTGTTTTTGCCTATTATTAAAATGGTTTCTAAGCCTATGACTGATCCTCAAATGCGTACAAAACGGCCCCGGATTTTTCTTGTGTCTGGGTTATTTCTCAGTTTAATTTTAGTGTGTCTGTTTGTGGTTCCGTTGCCCTATAAAACCTATTCGCAAGGCGTACTTTATGTTCCTCAAGAGGCGTTTGTTAGAGTATCTGTAAGCGGGTTTATCGATGAGGTTTTGGTTGAAGATGGAATGAGAGTCTTTGAACAACAGCCAGTTATAAGAATGCGTGCACCAGACTTGCTCTCTCAGGTAAAAGTATTGTCTGCTCAGGTGAATGAAGCAAGAACGCGTTATGAAGCAAGTGTTGGAGACCGCAGTGGAGCGGATATTTTATTAGAAGAATTAAGGTTTATTGAGAAAGAGCTTCAAAGAGCGAATGAAAGACTGTCAGGGTTGACGCTCAAGGCAACCGGATCTGGTGAGTTTGTTATCCCAAATCGTGATGGGATTATTGATCGATTTTATAATCGAGGAGAAGTTCTTGGTTATGTCGTTGATTACAAAAATTTACCGCTCACGGTGATGATATCTGAGGATGATATTGACCAAGTCAGGAATCAAACTAAGGGCGTGACATTTCGGTTCGCTTCCCAGCCAAATATTGAATATACCGGTTCAGTATTGCGTCAGGTTCCAGCGTCTACGCAGCAGATGCCTAGTGCAATCCTTACTACCGAAGGGGGAGGCGCTATTGCTCTTGATCCTAATCGAGAGTCGGATCTACAAAGTTATCAAAGCTATTTTCGTATAGAGCTCGACAGTTCAACGGCGTTAAAAAGTCGATTTGACGAAAGAGTACATGTATTGTTCGAACATGAACCAGAACCGGTTATATGGCGTTGGGTGCGGGATATTCGTCGAGTATTCCTAAGGCAGTTCGATGTATAAACGCCCACAAAGAATGCCGGCCACAGTACTGGAAAGGCCGGAAAAAAGGTTAGAAGAACAAGTTTTAATGGTTCGCTGGTGGCGTAAACTTACCTCGTTTTTCACGCGACCAATAAGATCTTCTGCGCTTCTCTACCGCCCATTGCTGTGGCGAATTAACCGCAAAAAAAACGGGCTTCTTACGCTTTCAGACGAACAGTTAACCAGTGAGTTGTTAAAAACGAAACAAGCGTTACATCAACAAGGATTAACGAATGCTTTAGTCGTTAAAAGTTTTGCGTTAATTCGAGAAGTTGCAGGTCGAGAGCTTGGTATGTGGCATTTTGACAGTCAAGTTATCGGAGGCTTGGCGATTCTCCATGGCAATATAGGCCAAATGCAGACTGGAGAAGGCAAAACCCTTACGGCAACGTTGCCGGTAGCGACCGCTGCTCTAGCTGGGATTCCAACCCATTTGGTGACGGTAAACGACTATTTAACAGCGCGAGATGCCGAGCTTATGATGCCCGTCTACGAAAGGTTAGGGTTAACCGTTGGCGTTATTATTCAGGGATTAACCGTAGAACAAAGAAAACAGCAATACGCTTGCGACGTCGTATATTGTACCAACAATGAATTAGCATTCGATTACCTTAAAGACAGTATTCAACTCAAGGGTAAAACCGATGCGCTTCATTTACATGCCGTTCGGATTCAACCAAATAGGAAGGAACAACCGTTCAACAAATTAATGTTGCGAGGCCTCCATTTCGCTGTTGTTGATGAAGCTGATGGGGTGTTATTAGATAAAGCAAATACGCCGTTGATTATTTCTGGTGAAGAAGTTCCTCAAGAGGCTCAGCAACGAGTCTATGCTCAAGCTATGGAGCTGATAACCCGCTTGAAAGTGGACGAACACTATAAAGTACTGAAGCAGCAAAGACAGATTGAGATGACGACTGTTGGTGAAAAATTCACCTTGGAACTTACTAAGAATTTAGGGCCATTATGGAAAGGTAGAATAAGACGTTTAGAACTAATACGTCAGGCATTAACCGCGTGGCTTCTATTTGAGAAAGATAAACACTATCTTATTCATGAAGAAAAAATTGTAATTATCGATGAACATACTGGCCGAATGATGCCAGATAGGACATGGGAAAGAGGCTTACATCAGTTAATAGAAATCAAAGAGGGTTGTGAAATAAGTGCGCCAAGAGAAACCCTAGCGAGTATTAGTTTTCAAAATTTCTTCCGTTATTATCACCATTTGTCAGGTATGACGGGTACAGCAGAAGAAGTAAAGAGCGAATTATGGAGAGTATATGAACTACCAGTCGTCGATGTCCCAACACATAAAACTAATCAAAGAAAATTGATACAAAAGAAGGTTTTTCGTGATGACAACGAAAAATGGGTAGCGATTGCAAATAGAGTAAAAGAGTTACAAGCGCAGTTTCGGCCAGTATTAGTAGGAACGCAGTCTTTATCTGCATCGGAGTATTTGAGCGATATTTTGAAAAACAGAGGTATAGAGCATCAAGTGCTTAACGCTCGTCAGGATAAACAAGAGGCAGAGATTGTAGCGCAAGCTGGAGAAGCTGGGAGAATTACTATTGCGACCAGTATGGCAGGACGAGGGACCGATATTAAATTAACCGAAGAGGTAGATGCTCAAGGTGGGTTACACGTCATTATTACTGGTCTTCATGATTCATCTCGAGTAGATAGACAATTAAGAGGCCGGTGCGCGAGGCAGGGTGATAAAGGTAGCTATGAAGTTATGCTATCGTTAGAAGACAATGTATTAAGTGCTCGTTGGGCTTCTGTGTTAAGTAAAATAATGTACTTACCAATGTTCGAAGGAGTTAAGAATCGTTTGTTGTTGCTGGGTATAAGGATTTGCCAGCGAAGGATAGAGCGAGATCATGAAAGGGTTCGTAAAGCGTTACTTCGAAGTGACGAAAGTAAGAAAGATCTTCTCTCATTTACTAATCAAAGGACGTAGTAGTTATGACGCAATCTCGTATATCTAAAAATGTTTTATTGGCTTTAATCAGCCTCGTTGTTACGACATCAGTATTAAGTCGACAAAGTTTTGCGTTAGAGACAGATTTGTTAAATGAGGCGCAATTAAGTTGTTTGTTGGAACCAAGCATGACCTTAGAACTGAGCAGTTCAGTTCAAGGGGTGATCAAATCTATAAAACCACAACGTGGTGACCAAGTTAAAAAAGGTCAGGTTGTGATGACGCTAGACTCCTCAGTAGAACAAGCTGCATTAGACACAGTAACCGCTCGCTTAGAGTTTGCTTCTAGAAAAGTGAAAAGAAATTCTGATCTTATTAGAAAGAAACTAATTTCTGAAAACGAACATGATGAAGTATTAACAGAGCAAAGACTTGCCGTATTTCAGATGAAAGAAGCAAAAGTGCGGTTGGCTCAACGTCAAACTAAAACTCCGATATCAGGTGTGGTGGTAGAGCGATTAAAGGAAACCGGTGAGTTTGTAGATGAAACTCCATTCTTAAAGATAGTAAGTTTAAACCCAATGCATGCAGAGGTCGTATTACCAGCGGAGTATTACGGTTCGTTGCAAAGAGGGGCTGACGTAACCTTGTATACAAATAGTGATGAAGGTTTTGCGGGCAAAATAAAGATAATTGACCCGATAATTGACGCAGCGAGTAATACCTTTGCAGTGACCGTTGAACTAGATAACACAAAACAAAGATTGGCCGCAGGTTTGCGATGTCGAGTCAGCTTTACGGAAAAACAGTAGAGGAAAAGTAAGAAAAGAAAATAGCCACACCAAAATAACTAGATAAAACGTCAATGGTAAAATCGACCAACATAGGGTGCACTTAAATCTAGCTAATACCACCTTCTGTTCGTTCGTCTTGGCATTCAAAAGAACCCATTTCGAATTCTCGACATACCCAAGGGCGATTTTCGTATATTGTACACATCATGGTTTCTCTATTTAATGCAGAGCATTTGCCATCGTCTAATTGGCGCATTGTTTCTGCTCCCCAACGGTCGACTTTTATATGTTCTTCTGGAACACCCGTGTCAGTAAGAATCATGACTTCTAATCGACAACAGCAAGCCTTGCAATCTAAGCAACTAATGGTTGGGTCAACGACGAATTCAATATCAATATTTTTGGTCATAAAAATCAATAAGTTGTGTAGGCAGTATAGAATAATTCAAATGCGGGCCAGAGTCTAAGCATACAATGTTAATTTTGAATACTTGGGGTACGAAAGAAATAGCTAGGATAGTATAGAAAAGGAAATGTAAGGAGAGATAAAATTGTGCGAGTAACGATAAGGCTACTCGCACGAATCCTAAAACTTATAACGCAGTAACGTTAGCAGCTTGAGGACCTTTTTGACCTTGTTCAACGTCAAAAGAAACTTTTTGACCTTCAGCAAGAGTTTTGAAACCGTCAGAAACGATTGAACGGAAATGTACGAATACGTCTGCGCCGCCGTTATCTTGAGAAATGAAACCGAAACCTTTAGATTCGTTAAACCATTTTACTGAACCAGTTGTCTTTGACATGGTGATACCCTTTTAATAAATTCATTTAAATTGCTGTTGCGCTGAGAGCTTAAATTATTCAATGTAACTATGAAGCCAAGGAAAAAACAAAGGATATAACGTAAAGGCGATATTCTGAGGATTTACTTTTACTAAACATATTCATCAATAACCCTGTCTAACAGAGCGAACGCCATAATATAGGACTTTCCATCAATGTAAAGTTTTACTTTCACTTATCCGGTTTAAAAAGACTCAAAAGTCTAAATTACGAGACAAAAAGCTTCTGAATCACTAAGTCGATGAGATAAAAACCTGACACAAAAGAGATCTAATACTGTAATGGTGCTATTAGTCTATTTGTACTTTCGATCTAATCTCTGTTCCTGCATCTCGAATAATCTGAATAGGCGACAGAATGACACCTTTAACGGCTCCTTCTGCGACTTCTCGACTGAGTTCTTCACTCTTGTCGACAATGCCATCTATCTTATCGACTACTGGAGGAATTTCCTCACGCAGTTGCTTCGATTCGCTTAACATTGCCGGTATGGTATTTGTGCGATATCCCTTACTTTCTGCAACAACAAAAGGTATGACATCTGTTCGATAGTTTTCTAACTCCGATAGGCTATTGGGAATTGTCGTGTTGGTTACCGTATCTATGCGTTGGATGACTAATGGCAGTGTTTGCGTACGTAAAACTGTGACTTCATCTAAAACCAACGGAACTTTCTTGTCGATAGAGCGAGCCGTTTGGTTTAACCCTTCGACAGTATTATTGATTTTTTCAACTAACCGCAAAGCTTTAGGGATGTTAGCATCGATGTCTTCCGCTACTTTTAACCACTGTTCGAGTTTTAATTGTGTGGCGGTATTATTAATCTCGTTGAGTAATTGTGGGTAGGAGTCAACAACGTTTGATACGGTATTGGTAAAAGAGTAAATGGTATAACCAAGATAAAAAATGGAAGTGGCGAGCAGTGCTTGGATAGCGATTCCGATTCGTGAAAGCATAGTAAAGTCCCATTTACAGTAAGTTTATATTCTTATTTGTAATCGGCGTCCATGCCGATGGAGTGTTGTTATTCACACAAATGATTGAGCAAATTTTCGTGCTGAAAGTGGCGTTATAACATCATTGTATAGAGGTTGATAAACGTCAAGCATCTCAAATGAAAACGAATAGTTATTGTTGACTACCTGATACTAGACTTATTCTTTTGCGTACCAATACCCTTTATTTACCAGATCTTGGATTAGATTTACTGCTTGGCTATCCAAAGCGTTTTCTAATTGTTCGATATAAAGTAATTCTTGGTTGCATAATGCACGCGTTAACTTGGTTTGGTTGACTGGTATCTGAAATACCTCTCCATTGATATAGACAGTATTCTCGCTATTTTGATGGTAGAGAGAGCGTAGACCTGCTACTTTTTCAAACCTGAGTCCAGAGTGTAAGTGATTGGCAATTTCATCCATATCCCATGTGGGTTCTGCTGGAATAATGTTTAGTTGGTGCCGTGATTGACTTAACAAACACCCCATAAAGTCATCAATAGTTGATTTGTTGTCCAGCGATTTAATTAACATGTTAGTTAATGTGTTCAAGTCGCTGTCTGAAATTTCACCGAATCCATCTTGAGTAGCCAGGGCAGGGTTATGCATATGAACATCACCAATATCATGGGCTAAGATATAATCGGCAAAATTACTGATGAGTTCTTGCTCTTTGGGTGAGCGAAATCCAGCGGAGTAACTCATCGAGGGTTCTAACGCATAACCATCGTGTGGAAAGCCTGGTGGGATGTATAAGATATCACCAGGTTCGAGAACGTCATCTATGATGGCGGAGAATGACTCTATTTGCTTAAGGCCATTAACGCTATGATTGTCAGTATACTGACCTATATCTTTCGCACCAACGCGCCAGTGGCGTTTTCCCATTCCTTGAATGATAAATACATCATACTGATCAATGTGGGGCCCTACACCACCATGTTGTACTGAGTAACTAATCATGAGGTCATCAAATAACCAGTTAGGCAGTGCTTTAAATGGCTCTACCAGTTCCGCAACTCCGGAATGCCAATGGTTGGCTGCTTGTACAATGAATGACCAGTGAGAATCGTTTAAACCATCGAACTTTGCATCGTTAAATGGGCCATGTTCAGCGGTCCATTCACCATTAAGATTGGATACAAATCTAGAATCGATCTCTTCTTCCATTGTTAATCCCGCGAGTTCTTCAGGGGTAATAGGGTCCTGAAAGTCGGTAAACCCACCTTTAATGATCGTTGGCTGCTTTTGCCAATATTGAGTAAGGAATTGGTTCAATGAAAAAGAGAGTTGATACATTAGTAAGATGTCTTCGTAGAAAATAGAGGCGGTATTATAACAGTGATTAAGATCGGAAGAGATAGATAATTGACAATGATGACTTAACACGTAATAGGCTGAGTTAAGTCATCATGCTATGTAGCTTAATTGTACGATTAAATGGAATACGATTAGAAACCCGCTCTAGACGTCTTAGTCTTTGCTAAAAACATTGGCTTATGAGTAACAATTAATCTGCGGATAGGCAGTAATAAGGTTAGGATTAAAGTAACTAGCCAGTGCATACTTCCGCCACTACGTGACGTGGTTGTTGAGTCGTCTTCTCTTTCAGAAATATCGTCACTTGTAGCACCTGAAATAGGTACTAGCATGACAGCAACGATACGTTCATCGCCATCACCTTCGTTACAATAAGCCCAATGTTCGGTGGAATCATATTCTATTGAAGTAACGCTATCTTCGTCAGAAAAGCATTGAGTTGCTGTAGCTGAAATGACACCAGCGTTGTTGATATCACTTGCGTCGAATATACGAAAGTGGTTATTACTATCACTATAGTCACCACCATTGGTAAGGTCGTCTAACCACCATGCTTGATTAGAAAATCTCGCTCTTCTGGTATCAGAGCTGGTTTCGGAGTCGTCGTATGGATAAATAAAGCCACGGTGATCCCGTTGATCGCCACCAACTTCTCCAGCTGTCTCCGCATCAACCTGGCCTACTATCTCATTGTAATCATTGATGGCATTGGCATTTCCGCCGGCACTGCTAAAAAAATAGTTTCGCCTTGGCTGTTAAAAAAACTTGCTGAGGGCTCATCATCATTAGCATCGGCGATAAACATTCTGTTGTCTGATACGCTGCCTGATGGGTAGTCACCATCTCGCTTTGCATGTCCAATGACGATTAGGTTTTCATTTATATCGGTAACAACTGAGTTACTGTGGATATAGTAATCATCAACTTCTACGGTAGCATCTTCTATAAAAACCGTCGTCCATGCATTCTCGCTAACACTGAAACTGGTTGTTGATGTAGGTCTGAATATTGCTGCCTGCATAACAAAATTGTCGTTATCGTCGTCGATATCGGTGTTATAACCGACAAGAACCGGGAGTGAATCATAGGTTCCTCCGTTGGCGATGGTCGCCCCTCTTATACTTGCTTGCGCTGACGCCTCATCGTCATTGTAGTCATAGTAAGTGCTGTCAGTATCTGTTTCCCAATCGACTGCTGAAAACCTGTTTTCATCCGAGTTTGGGCCGTTCGCATCGCTAATGTTCCAAATAAAGGCCCGTGTTGCAAAACCAAAGTTTTGACACTCGGGATAAAAAGCTGGCTCACTGTAATCTACGCAGTTTGTAACGTCTTCGTCATCGCTATCTGTCGTGTTTTCTGAATCATAATCTTTATAATCATCGTCATAGTAGAACGTAGCAACAGAAGCACTGCCCACTATATAAGTTTGATCATTGTAGGAAAATGAGTCAAAAGCCATAGTTTGCCCCATTTGAGAAATAATGTTTTGTTCTCCACTGGAATCTGCAAACGTAAGACTAGTATCGGCTTCTGGCTCAAGGACAACTTCTTCGGATCCGGTTAAGTAGTACCCGCGTTGACGATACATCCGGATATAATTATCACCATAAGCGTAATAACCGCTACTCGTATTACCGATAACGTATTCTTCGTTGTCGCTGTCGATAGTCATTTTATTGACCACTTTGTCATCGGTATCTTCTACAAAATAATATGAGTAATCGCTTTCTGATGGAGCGTTGTCTCCAGGGTCTGGCACGAAAGTGAACGTCTCGTCATCGTAAAACGCGGTGTTGTTGGTTTGGTAATCAGCTTCGTAAAAAGCCTCCCGCTCATTTTTCAATCCGCCTATATCGCTATCTATATCGCCATACCAATGGTTATAAGCCCAGTAATCACATGTTGAGTATCCCAATTCGTCGTCACAATAGTCTTCTAGATCATCGTAATCCAAATAATAAAACCGGTTATCAATAGCAAAAGGCACTTCTTCTTTATAAGAAAAGCCTTCTGTACCGTTGAATGTTTCCCCTGCTAATGCGTAAGCGTCATCAGCACAATAGGTAGAAAAGCAGTCTGTATCGGAACTATCGTGTTCGATCGATATCCCATAAGACTCTACGGCATCCGTTGGGGAGGTCACTTCAATTACTCTATAGAGAGCGGACTGTGGAGATGTGGAGATGAGCATCAGCGAAAGGAATAGTGATGACTTTTTGTTAGCTATATATATCATTAATAAACTGCTTAAGTGTTTCTGATCTATGTAGCGATAAGATAGATGCAAAATATCAAGCAATTATGGAGGAATTAAGGAGTTAAATCACATAGCTGTAATCGAGCTAAGGGGACAAATTATATGTTCTTTATTTTTAGTAAAAAATAGCCCGTTCTATTGTGGCTGATGGTTATAATTTTAGTAAGCGAAAAGCGACAATACCATCTGATTTTTAATGGCTTCGTTTCTTTGTGAGAGATTAGGCTGTTTTTGTTATTTAGTCGTCAAAATTGCATTCAAATTCATAGTAGTATCACAACAATAAACCTGCAATATTTAGTTATAAGCGGAGTTAGATAGTGGAACGTTATACTGAAGTTGAAATGGGCTGCAAGTATGCATCACGCATAGAATAGGGTGAAAAGACAAAGGTTACCTTTAACCACGCGATAAGAGGAAGAGCTCACTCTCTCATTCGTTGCACGTATAACTATGGTTCAACAAAAATGCTTTAGGTTTAATAAAAAGTGGTTTAATAGGAAATTTCGCCGTCGGTTGTGTTTGGGGGCGCTAGGATAGAGGCTTAGTAAATGGAATTAGAAAATGTAAGTGCATCAAAGGTTGCTGGTGGTTGGCACAAACAATATTGTTTTGATTCAAAAACACTCAATAGTAAAACTCGCTTTGCTATATTTTTACCGCCAAATGCAACGGAAGAGAAACCTGTACCTGTTATGTATTGGTTATCGGGATTAACGTGTAATGATGAAAATTTTATGCAGAAATTTGGGGCGTTCCAAGTTGCATCTAGGCTCGGTATCGCTATTGTTGCTCCGGACACTAGCCCAAGAGGCGCAAACGTGCCAGATGATGTAGATGGTTCATACGATTTTGGCTTAGGTGCTGGGTTTTACGTCAATGCTACTCAACCTCCCTGGAATACTCATTACAACATGTATGACTTTGTGGTTGATGAACTACCTAATATGATCGAACGTCATTTTCCAGTATCTAGCAAGCGTGCTATTAGTGGGCATTCTATGGGGGGACATGGTGCACTAATGATTGCCCTAAGAAATCCCGACCGCTATAGCTCTGCGACTGCTTTTAGTCCAATTACAAATCCTATTAAGGTTCCTTGGGGACAAAAAGCCTTTTCTAATTATCTCGGTGACAATCGCGATAACTGGGAACAGTATGATACTTGTAAATTGATGAGAAACTTCTCAGGTTCACCGGTGCCAATGCTTGTTGAACAAGGGGATAAGGATGATTTTTTACATACACAGCTTAAGCCGGACAATTTATTAACTGCGGTTGAATATGAAAAATATCCACTAGAGTTTCGTATGCAGCATGGCTACGACCATAGTTATTTTTTCATCGCGACATTCATTGAGGATCACATACGTTTTCATGCTAAAAATTGGATGACTAGCTAGCTGACCGAAATCGGCACTCGTTATGAGAGTCGATTAGATTTTATGCTACGGTATCCAAAATTAAACCTTTAGTATGCATTGTGGATTGTACCAACTGCTCCCCACAAAATTGATACAGTTTATCCGCCTTGGTTTTCGACTTTGATCTGAATCTTAGGTTGGAATCACGGTAGCTATGGCTATTTACTGTTGAAGCAATGGCAGTTTGCGCGGTTACCTCAGTGATAAGTTGATTACCAGATTTAAAAGAAAGTACGGGAATACCAGCATTATTTATATTAAGTTTTGAGTTTAGACGCATGGCAACGGTTCCCAATAAGTTGTTGATGGGCCTATCTTAAAGATACTGGTCTTTTGGATTGTTCGATTAATGTCATCTAGTGTAAAAGCTCTGTTAATTCATTATAAAAACATATATATGTTAACAAAATGAAATCAAGTACTCGAAGTACGCAAGATATAGCCTATGTAGTGAGCATGCGATGGTGTAGTTGTTAGTAATTGCCATCATATTCATTCTTATCTAATGGTATAAATAGGGATTAAAAATTTAATTTAATTTGAATGTCATTGATAACTTATGATGGTTGTCTTTTATAAAATAAAGTTGTTATTCTTGACGCTAATTTAAATTGGCCTATTAATTCCGTATTGTTATTTGTTAATCAATAATATAGGTGGTTATATGTGTCTCTCTATCTGTTGGGCTAGATGTGTTTGATTTATGCCCCAGGAGTTATTAGCATTGCCCTTCCAAAAGTGGAGCCTTATTGCTATATACTATGAGTTTATCAAGAGTAGAATACGAACACTGTTGAAAATGACGTTGTAAAGTGACTGTTATAAATGATAGATTTTGGTAGGCTACTAAAAGGTTTCCGAACCTCAAACTCTTTAAGTCAAAATGAGTTCGTTAATATCGTGACAAATAATGATAATAACTTGGTTGGATTAGATGTAGTAACGATAAGTCGCTGGGAGAATAATGTAATAGTTCCAACGCATAGGCGTCAAATTGAAGTTTTTCAAGCTGCGTCTCAATGCTATTTCGATATTGTGTCGAAAAATGAAGATTGTATTATTAGTCCATTTAAACCTAAAATTATTGAAAAGTGTAACGTATGGGAGAATAACGAAAGCGTTCAATTAAATAAAGTAGCTTATAAAGAGATTCAATCTAAAGATGAGCAAGGTAATATACTATATTGTGTTTTGTACACTGATCAAAAAGGTATTCCGTTAGGGCATATAACATATAAGTATGTATCCCAAAATGATTTTTGGACTAGCCTTAATAAACCAGCTAAGTCAACTATATACGGTGTGAATACCGGTATCTGTCTCCAAGTTATATCTATGTTTTGTCTTTCAAATAAAATATTACCTCACATGTTAGGCTTGGTAACTAAAAAATTGTTGTCAAAGAAAGTTGATACTATTGGATTTATTAGCGAAAATAAAAGATCTAATGTAAGAAAATTTCTTAAATCAATTGGTTTCCAGGTGCACAATGAAACGCAGACCTGTGTATCACTTATTATGACGTACTATGGTGCATTGTATAATAAGGAACTATTTTATTGTTCAGTTTTAGTTGGGTGTCAAGGTGGTTTAAATGTCCAAGAAATATAAAGATGTACTAATTGTTGAAGACCAATTGTTTTTTCAAGATATTTTAGAAATAGCATTAAAAAATGTTGTTCCAGAACAAACCAAAATTGAAAGGGCATCAAGTGGAAACCGTGCAATTGAAATAATAAAAAGTAATATTGATTCCATTGGTCTATTGCTATTAGATATGAAAATGGATGATGGTGATGGTATCACGGTGCTCAATTACCTAGAAAAGCATTCACTTAATCACATCCCTGTATATATAGTAAGTTCATTAGATCAAAATTTCATTAGTTTTGTAATGCAATCAATTAGCGATCTGGATGTACGCCTCGTTGGCTTTATTCCAAAAGATACTCCCGATTCAGTTATAGAAAGAATATCGGATATAGAAAATGACATTAAATCCTATATTTCAGAAGATATTATTGATAGAAGGAAAAACTCTGATAAAGGTGATAGAAAATACGAAACTAAAGACATTATAAATAAACTGGAATCGGATCTTATTTTATACGTCCAGCCTAAGATAAATATTCAAGATACAGCATTTATCTCGGGATATGAAGTATTAAGCAGGTTGTATGATGATAGATTAGGCATAATCGAGCCGTCTAATTTCTTTCACCTTATTGATACTAAAGATAAAAAAGTCCACTTCAACTGGTTGGTATTAGAAAGCGTATTTAAGTTTTTGAGTGTAGATATCAGTGTTGGCGCATATAGAAACTTGTCGGTTAATGTTGATCCAGAAGTACTTGAAACTGAGAGCTTTGTAGAAAAGTTTGTCACTCTCGCAAAGACGTATTGTATTGACTTGGATTTAATTACAATCGAAATAATAGAAGTTTCGCAAATTGATACAACCAAAATGTACTGTAATATCGCCCAATTAAAGCTATTAGGAGTCAAATTCGCCTTAGATGATTTTGGCAAGGGATATTCAAATTTGGACAGAATGGAACGTATACCATTTGATGAAATTAAATTAGACCAAGATTTGATCAGTAATATAGAAAGAAACGATAAAGAGAAGGATCTGGTCGTATCATTACTTCGGTATATGTTAGGTGAGGGCTGTAATGTCGTAGCGGAAGGAGTAGAAAATCAAACAACTAACGACGTACTTCAATCGATTGGTTTTCCTGAAGCGCAAGGATATTACTATTCAATGCCAAAGCCAATCAATGAGATAGATAGTATTTTCATGCAATTGTTTACTAGTCGAGTTTCATTGCTATTAGGCGATATGAATGCTGAAAGCTTTCTTGAGATTTATGATTTCTTTCATGTGACTACAACAGAAACTATAGATAGATATCTCGCAAACGATAATATGAATACAACTCGGACCGAGTTTGTTCATCAGGTGAAAGGAACGCTTAAAACGGCAGGACTTAACGAGGCGGTTAAATTTATCGATTTATATAACGAAACGGGAGATAAGGTGTACGTTCATAGGCTGAGAAAATATCTTTTATTTTTCAACCAAATGCTGCATAAAAAAGTGGTGTGTTCAATGGGATTTCATTAATCTATTTATAAAATCTAATTCGCTTTCTGTGAGCTTCGAATTCTCTGATGTCTGAAGAGTTCGAAGTTTTTTTCTATATAATGTTGGATGTGTTTGATTTCATGATTATTTAATGCAGTTATTTGTTCTATTACGTGTTCAACTTCTGGTTTGTGATTCATATACTCCCCCTTTTCGCACTTGTATGACATGTGATTATATTCTCGTTATGGGCTCATTACGTTGGCATACTGATATTGTTATAAAACGCGATTTGTTATTAATTCATATTTATGCGTATAGAAAAATTACGGAAGTTACTGCCATCAATGACAGAAAATTCCTATACGGAATCGATTTTGAAATGAGTAATTTACGTACACATATTCTGGTGTGATTAATACGTGAGACTTAGATGAAAGTTGTAGATTTTGGTAAAGTGATAAAAAGGCTTAGAACGTTAGAGAGTATCACTCAAAGTGAATTGGTTTCTTTGATTGATGCAGCTACAGGTGGAGAAACAGGTGTTGATACGGTTTCTGTTAGTCGCTGGGAAAACAACATAATAACGCCATCACATAGAAGGCAAGTTGAGATCGTTAATAGTTTAGGCTATGAATTATCTGAATTGATAGAGCCGGATGTAATCTCTGTTTGTCAGCAAGATTTGGAGATGGCTTTAAACTCTAGAATCATCGATGCTAAATATTGGGATTTTACGTCTACACCGTGCAAAAAAGATAATATTGAGAAAAAAGCTTGTGAGTGGAGAGCTCATCTCTTATAACTTTGTTGATAGCGCAACCGAAATGCCTATTGCGCATGTAACATTCAAATTTGAAAAAAAATCAATTGCTAGCGAGAAAACATATATGGTAATTGAGTCGATCTATTGCACCATACCTTCATTGTTATTAGATTTTATCAGCTACTTTATGCACCTCGTGATTAAAAAGAAAGTTGATGGTGTGGTTTATCGCTCTAAAAATAGTAAGACACCATTGAATAAATTTTTAAAATCAATTGGGTTTAAAATATTAGATAAAAAAGATGGTAAATATATGAATATTTTGTCTCTATCTGATGTTTTGTATAACCAAACTTTTTTTAATCTAGCTTGTTGTTATAAAAATCGTATTATTTCATAACGATTTCTAGTTTAGCGTATAAGAATCTATCTAACGGTTTTTAAAAATTTTCGGTAAATGCTATTTGATTCGTTATGTAGAACATTAATAATGTTATGGCCTAAATTGGCGATGTGTTTTTTTAGTTCTACTTACCTATCCTATTGGGATAGGTTTTTTTATGCGTTAGATCATAGTTAGGGTAGACATTAGGTAGGTTATTTTTGGAAGTAGATTAATGGTTCGATGCAATAATCAATTGCCTGCTATTGGTCTTTCAGTGGTGGCTTAATTTCAGTATATTTATGCTGTAAGCGATAGATGGCCTCGTGTCGCAAAATAGTGCAATTTATGCAATAATGTCTCGAAAACCAGAACGTTTTTTGTTTGTTAACTTAGCTAAAGACTCCGTTTTAGTACTTTACAGTATTTGGAATTGATTTAGGCTGTAGATACAAATAGTTATATTGATAAGTTTCGTTCTAATATTAGGATCAATTTTAACCTAGCATTGATCCGGATAATATTTGTGGTAGCTTGATGTAAATTAGATGCTTCCCGTACGATAGGCTGCATATGAGATTAGACCTTAGAGAAACCCTAAGCGTAAATATTGTGATATTCATTGCAAGCACCATATTGTTTGCATGTATAGCTAATTTGATTTGGCTAAACACACTCGCTCATATTAGCAAAGAACAACGTTCTCACTTAAACCTCGTGCATCGTTCCACTCAAACCTTACTAGAATCGCAACAATCTTTACTTCAAGCAATAGGAACTCAAGCCTTTATCCTTAACAAAAGAACGGTTAGTACTAAGCTAGGTATATCTCATTTAGATGAGGTTCAACGCTCAAATTCTGTGGTTAACTATTTGTTACTAATGGATAATAAGGGCAGAACTAAGTTAACAACGACCAATATATCCAATCAAAGCAGTGAGTTTTCAGATTGGTTGAAAGACAGTTATCAAGACCTCTATTCAATCGCGTCTAAACAACATCAATTAGTTATTGGTAGAACTCATGTTTTTGATGACACAACGATAGTCATACCGATAGCTAAATCTATTTATGATAGTCAGGAGCGACTCGTAGGGGTTGTACTTGCAGGTCTGAAATTATCTAACCAGAGTATTTTGTCTTACGGAATAGGGAAAGATGCTGAAACTCGTACAGGTATTTTAAGAAGTGATGGGTTTTGGCAAGTACTATTGGGTAATGAGGTGGTGCCAGATTATTTTGAGAAACGTTTAAGTCAGAGTGAGCTCGATAAACTAAGAGATGCTAATTATAGCCTTGATGCTCAATCAGCAATAACTACTTTTTATCAATTACTGTTCGGTGATCGGTTAGTTAGCTCACAAAAGACTCTGATGTACGAAGAGTTAACTAAAAGCCTATATATTGTGGATATAAACAGCAGGTCAGTTATTAAGGTTTTTTTGTTTGATTTACTTCCTGTAGCAGGCGCATTTTTATTTTTCAATATCGTCACTGGAACTCTTACGTATGTCAGTTATAAAAGGCAAATGAAGGCAAATACTTCTTTGCAACAACAAGCAATGTACGACTCCCTGACATCTTTACCTAATGGTCTTTTCCTACGTAAAGTGATTTCCGAATGGATGGACGATAAAAAAGCTAAACGCAATTTCTCTTTGCTATATGTAGACATCGATAATTTCAAAACAGTTAATGTCAGTCATGGACAAGAGTTTGGTGACCGTATCCTGGTTTTGGTTGCGCAACGACTAGATAGATTAATTCAAAATGATAGTCTTTTGGTTCGCCAAGCGGGAAATGGCTTCGTATTTCTTTCGGATAGTATCGATGAAATGGTCCTTGAAAACTATTCCCAAGATATCCTGTACGCGCTTTCTATCCCATTCATGGTTGAAAAAAATACATTTTTGCTCGGGGGAAGCATTGGTATAGCAAGTTACCCTCAACACGGTGAAACGTTGGATGAACTCCTGAGTTCAGCGGAGCTTGCTTTAAGAGAAGCTAAAAAGAGCATGAATATGGCGCTTGTCTTTACCAGTGAAATGGAAATAAACAACCGATATAAGATGCGAGTCGAGCAAAGATTAAGACAAGCAATCAAACAAAAGTCACCTTATGTGGTGTATCAGCCTCAGTTAGATTCAACTGGGCAGCTCTATGGTGTTGAAGTATTAGTCCGTTGGACTGACGAGGAACTCGGTGAAGTTAGCCCGACAAGTTTTATTGCTATAGCTGAATCGTCTGGGCTAATTGTGGCGCTAGGCGAATTAGTGCTTTCTAAAGCATTTAGAGAGCTAGAACAAATTCAAAAACGTCAGGACACTAAGTTTCAGATATCGCTAAATGTTTCAATTCGTCAATTCATGAGTGAAAATTTCGTAGAAGGATTAAAAAGACGAATTGTGATGTACAATCTCGATCCAGCCTATATCACATTGGAGATAACAGAAAACGTATTCATTGAAGACCTAGAAAAAATGAAGCCAATCTTTGATGAATTGAGAGCCTATTCAATTAAAATTTCGCTAGATGATTTTGGAACAGGTTATTCTTCTTTGAGTATGCTTACCGAAATCAAATTAGATGAATTAAAGATAGATAAAAACTTTGTGGATAATATTCATATCGACCCTCAGTCTTTAACTATGGTAAAAAATATTATTGCGATAGGAAAAAATTACAATATGTCAGTGTTAGCTGAGGGTGTGGAAACTATCGATCAAAAAGAAATGTTGAAACGCTGCGGATGTGACGCATTTCAAGGTTATTTTTACTCAAAGCCAATTATGTTTTATGAGCTAGAAGAATACATAAAGACGTTTTGCGGTAATGATAATGTTATTCGAATGACAAATAGCCAAATGAAATACAACAAATAATTGGTTTATCACATTGTAATCTAACAACAATCTACCTGCTTAACGATATCCCATACATGGTTCTAATATCTTCTGTTGCATAGCTCTATTAACTATCTTTTTTAAATCTTAATTCCCCACTTAAACATAACTAATTGAAATATAGAGTTAAATTCCTTTTAAGTCATTTACGCCATTTGTAGCATTAAAGGTCTGTCTTTAAGAGTTTTAAATCACAATTCCATTTTCATTAAAAATTCATAATGCAGTTATCAACTTGCAGTAAGGGCCATACTGTCCTGCTAAAAGTTGAAAACATACTAATAAGGAATATAGGTAATTCAATGAATATGAAACTGAAAAGTGTAATGATGGGCGCTGCTATTGCATCGATCGCTACTATGCCGCTAAGCAATGCCATAGCGAAAGATTACCCACCAAGAACTATCTCCATGGTTGCTCCATCAGGTGCTGGCGGCGGTTGGGATCTTACGATACGTACAGTAGCTAAAACGCTAAAGGATACAGGTTTAGTAGAATCAAATATGCCAGTAACTAACCGTCCTGGTGGCGGTGGTGCGGTAAACTTAGCTTACATGCAAACTCAAAAAGATAGTGACAAACTGATCTCAGTTTATTCCCCCTATTTTGCTCACAAATCTGACGGGTGCAAGTAAGTATAGCTATCAAGATACGACACCTTTAGCCCGTTTAATTACCGATTATGGTGCTTTCGTTGTATCTAAAAACTCCAAATACACGTCTATCAATGAAATAATGGAAGCGCTTAAGAAAGACCCTAAATCAGTGAAGATTGGCGGTACATCTTCTGCTGGTTCAATGGACCATATTCAATTTTTAATTATTGCTCAAGCTGCAGGTGTTCCTAATCTTCGTCAGATCGATTACATTTCTTTCCAAGATGGTGGCGCTGTTGCACAGGTTCTTGGTGGCCACGTTGACCTTATTTCTACTGGTCTTGGCGATGTTTCGTCTTTAGTTAAAAGTGGTGACCTACGCGCTTTAGCCCATACAGCAGACAAGCGTGTTGGTGAAGGTTTGGTGGCTGAAATTCCTACAGTAAAAGAACAAGGTATCGATGCTACGTTTGAAAACTGGCGTGGATTGTTTGGCCCTAAAGATATGCCTGATTATGCAGTGACTTTCTGGAATAAAACGCTAAAAGAAATGGTAGCAACACCAGAATGGGCAGAAGCTCGTAAGCGTAATGGCTGGGATGATGCTTATCAGAATGGAGAAGACTTTACTAAGTTCCTTTCAAAAACCAATGACCAATATAAAGCAATCTTAGCTGAAATATTTGCTAAATAATTAGTTAGTTTAATTTGAGTAGGAGGGAATGGTCCCTCTTACTTTTCTCTATATTCAATGTTCCTCAAAAAACTCCTAACATAAGGTTATTCCATGGATAGCAATAATGTTCGCCCAAACTGGGACGGATTTACGGGTTTGTTTAGCGTAGCATTTGGCCTGATATACGGTGGTCATGCCTATACCATGCCGAGAGCGATGTTTGGCAACCCAATGGACCCAATCTACTTCCCTTTAAGTATTGCAGCTTTAGCAATTTTAATTGGCGTACTTTTGTTGGTTAAAAGCAACTTGAAAGCTACTATCGCGGCATTTACAAATATTATTAATGAAGACGCAAGTCGAAAAAACGATCGAAGAAGAATCTTTTATACCTGCATTATTTCGGTTGCATACGCAATGTCGTTTGAGCATCTTGGTTATGTCATTAGTACGTTTTTATTTATGACCGCAATGTTGACGATTACTAGCGGACGCAGTGATTGGAAAAAAGTATAGCGGTTGCGGTTGTTTTCTCTGCGACAGTCTTCTTTATATTCAACACGTTACTGGCTGTAAGTCTCCCACCTCTACCATTTATGGAATAAGGCGAAAATCATGACTGATGTATTAGCTAACTTAATCAATGGTTTTGGCGTTGCACTACAACCATATCATTTATTACTCGTGACCGTCGGTGGCATATTAGGTACGATAGTCGGAATGCTACCCGGTTTAGGCCCTGCAACAGGTGTTGCGGTACTGCTACCAATGACATTTGCAATGGGACCAACAGCTGCACTTATTACCATGACGGGTGTGTATATAGGCGCAATGTTTGGTGGGTCTCGTAGCTCCATTCTTATTAATACTCCTGGAGATGGAGCTGCATTGGCGGCCACCTTCGATGGTTATCCGATGGCAATGCAAGGGCGTGCCGAATCGGCACTGGCTATTTCTGCTATTGCTTCCTTAATTGGCGGTACTATTGCTGCTGTCTTAATGACATTATTAGCCGAACCTGTTGCAGGTTTTGCTTTGAAGTTTGGACCTGCAGAATATTTCCTTTTGATGGTTGCGGCTTTATCGATGACAGCATCAATGTCGAAAAACAATATGTTAAAGGGTTTCCTTTCAATGGTGATAGGGTTGGCCATAGCGACAATTGGGATTGATGCACAATCTGGTCTTGACCGTTTTACCTTTGGCAACTTAGAGCTTCAAACCGGTGTTGATTTCTTAGTTGTAATTATCGGTATTTACGCGATGGGAGAGGTATTTAAAAGCTTCCGCTCTCTAAGTGAAGGGACTAAGAAAGCACAGACTAAATTCAAACGTATTTGGATTGGTGGTGATGACTGGAAACGTTCAAAGTGGCCAATTCTAAGAAGTGCTCCTGTTGGTTTCATCATCGGGTCTCTTCCGGGAGCTGGTGGTACTATGGCTTCGCTAATGTGTTACAACAACGAAAAGCAACTATCTAAAAACAGTGAAGAATTCGGTAATGGTGCGATAGAAGGTTTGGCAGCTCCAGAGTCTGCAAACAATGCAGCGTCAATTGGTGCGATGATTCCTATGCTATCTCTTGGTGTTCCGGGGTCAGGTACAACTGCCGTCATGATGGGTGCACTTTTGATGCTAGGTATTCAACCTGGTCCATTACTCTTTACTCAATATCCTGATACAGCATGGGGTCTAATAGCTTCGATGTTTGTAGCCAACTTCATTTTGGCATTCGTTAATATACCTTTAGCAGGCGTACTGGTGAGAGTATTGGCCATTCCACCAAAAATCTTGTATCCAATTGTTTTGGGTTTAGCGTTCGTAGGTTGTTATGCAATCAGTAGCTCTGTAATTGACTTCTATATATTGACTATTCTGGGTGTCGCTGGCGTTGTTATGAAGCGAGCTAATATCCCAACTGCACCGATGATTCTAGCGGTTATCGTTGGCGGTACAATGGAACAGTCGTTCCGCCAAGCATATAGAATAGCAAACCAAGATATGTCTATATTTGTGGGCTCAACGGTTTCTCAGGTATTGATCTTAATTACATTATTGTCAATAGCGTTGCCTTTATTGGGTACGTTAAGAAAGCGTAAAAATGTCGCTGCGGCATAATATATAAACAAAGCAAAAAACAAATAAAGCACAAAGGTAAAACTTTGTGCTTTATTGCGTTTTATTTTAAATATAAATCTATCACGCGTTAAATAAAATCATTTACACCATTAAATGATTATTAATTAAATTCAGTTATGATTTAAATCATGATATTACTGTGTGATACAACCGATACTTGTAACGTTAATAAGCAGCAGGATATGTCAGTGGACTCCGCTTTTAGTTTTATACGGATACGCACAACAAACAATCTCAAGATGGAAAGAGTTAGCTCTTTTCTTAATCAAATGGGACTGGGCGTTGATGCAGACGTAGAAATATTTGTAGTGGCATTACAAAATGAAACTGTCGTCGCTGCAGGGGGACTTGCTGGCAACACGTTAAAGTCTATCGCCGTGGATGATGCCTATCAGGGGCATGGGCTATCTATACAATTGCTCACTAAATTAATTACTTACGCTTATGATATCGGTCGTTACAATCTGTTTATATTTACAAAGCCTGAAAACTATCAGATGTTTCATAAAGCGGGATTTTATAAACTGACTTCAGTGAAAGATCGCGTGGTTTTGCTTGAAAATAGTAAATCGAGGTTAGTTAATTACTGCCACAAGCTCGCTTTACATAAACGTACGGGAGACAAAATAGGTAGCATAGTAATGAATGCGAATCCTTTTACATTTGGTCACCGCTATCTGGTCGAAAAGGCCTCGAAACAATGCGACTGGTTGCACCTTTTTGTAGTGAAAGAAGATAGGTCTTTTTTTACTTATGAAGACAGGTTAAATATGATTAAGGAAGGCGTAAAAGACTTCCCTAATGTTATTATCCATCCTGGTTCTGATTACATTATTTCTAGAGCAACATTTCCGAGTTACTTTCTAAAAGATGATGGTGTCATCAATTACTGCCATACCGCCGTCGATCTTCAATTATTTAGGGGATATATCGCACCAGCGCTGGGTATTACGCATCGCTTTGTAGGTACAGAGCCGATTTGCACGGTTACTCGATTTTATAATCAGCAAATGCATCAATGGCTTACGACTCCGACGTTGGAGTGCGATCCTGTGAACCTTGTTGAGTTTCCGCGTTGTGAAAAAGAACAACAACCTGTTTCGGCATCGTTGGTTAGACACTTGCTATTTAATAATCAGTGGGATGATGTGCAAAAACTGGTCCCTTCGACAACATTAAATTATTTGAAAAATTTGTTTAGTGGAGAGAGTGAAGTGTATGAATTACGTTGCCAAGAGGCCAGAGTTGCTCCGATTCATTACGAAGCAACTTTAGTGAATTAACAGTGTATTGAGCACTGTTATTACGTCATAAGAAAAGAAGCTTTTAGACCATATTTGCCATACTATGCAGTTACCATCGATTCTTCGATTATTTGCTCGATACGGGCGTTTAATTCTTCCAAATTATGTTGATGCCTCTTCGCACATTCAGGAGCCGGGCAATTGCAAATGATGCACTTTCTAGCAGACATTTTGCATGATCCTCTAGAAATTGTTTTACCTTCACCATCCATGACATTTAGATCCATTAACTGGCCTAGCGAGTGAGAGTTTTCAATCTCCATCATGAATTTTTTTAATTCACTTGCAGAGCGGCACTGAACGGCAAGGTAACGTTCCTCGCCTGCAAAACCTTTGTGGTCATCGCTAGCGACAATAATAAACCCTTGTTGTGACAACGTCTGTTTCACTGATTGAAAGGCTTGTTCAATAATCTCTGCTACATAACCATTCTTACGCAACTCCTTGGGCATATGTGCTTTTATGGTGATTACTGGAGTCTTAAATTTTTTAACAAGCTGTTGCTGTTTTTTTGCTCTTGTTTCTTTACACAGATAAGAGTCATATAGTGATATTGATGAATGCATGTTGCGCTCTCCTATTTTAACGTAAATACGACAATAGCAAAATATAATGTTATTGCTTTGTTAGCACATACATATATCGATAGTGAAAGAGCTTTAAATGGTTTTAATGATTTTAATTATTGCCGCTTAAATATGAAAAAATAAGTTTTTTAGGATTTAATAAAAGCGCTGGGACACAACGAACGTTCTTTGAATAATAAGTAATATACATTGTGAATATGTGATCAATGGCTAATTAACAGTTGTTTTTATATTTATCAACTATGTTTTTGCATTTAGTTGTTGAATTGAAGCGCCATAACAAATAACGTGCATCGTTAGGTTTTTATCTTGAATTGTGAGTTGTATGGATAACCCAACCCTACGTCTAAAACAAAAATTGAAAATCGGAATGTCCTTTCGAGGACGTGTTTTTGTGCTTATTTTAGCGCTTTTAATGCTACAAGCCATCATTATGGCATTCAATTTTCATAACACATTAACAGATACGTTACACCATCAAGTAGGTACTAGAGCACTAATTCAAGCACAAGAGATAGCAAGTGATCCAGAACTGATCCAAGAAGTTAGAATAAAGAATGTCGTCGCTGTAGAGCATGTGATCAACAGGTTGCATGGAATATCAGACGCAAGTTTTATCGTTGTAGGTGACGAAAAAGGTATTAGGCTTTCGCATCCAGTAAAAGACCGAATTGGGAAGCCTATGCAAGGCGGCGATAATGCAGGTGCATTAGAAAGAGGTGAATCTTATATTTCCGTTCGTGAAGGAAGCCTTGGTTATGGAGTAAGAGGTAAAGCACCAGTCATAGACTTTGATGGGAACATTATTGGCGTAGTCTCAGTTGGGTATTTACTTAATAGATTTGACCAATGGTTTGTTTTTTATACTAAGCCATTGATTTTTGAAGTTCTGATTATTCTTTTACTCACCGCAGTCGGTGCTTGGACGTTTTCTTCGCATATTAAGAAAAAAATGAATGGTATGGAACCATCAGAAATCGCCTTGGCTCTGTATTTACAAAAATCTATTTTAAGTTCGGTATATGAAGGCGTTATAGCAATAGATAAGAAAGGTTATATTCTCGCAGTAAATAATACGGCTCGAGAGCTTTTGGGTACTGAAAGGGGTATTAAGTATCTTAAAACCCGCCAGATTATCGAGTATGTATCTCAGACTCAGTTTTTCTTTCAAACACCATTTGAAAAAAATATTAAAGATGAGATTGTATCTTTAAATGAGCAGACGTTAATCGCTAACAGAGTCGCCATTTTCGATGGTGAAGTATTGATTGGTTGGGTGATCAGTTTTAGGCATAAAAATGATATCAACTCTCTGACAGCAGAGCTTAGTCAGATAAAGCAATATACGGAAAACTTGCGAGTCATGCGACATGAACATGCAAATAAGTTATCAACGATTGGAGGACTGATTGAAATTGGTGATAACGCTGCTGCTCTTAAAATAATTAACCACGAGAATAGTAAGAAACAACAATTGATAGATTTTGTTAGCTCGCGGTTTCAATGCAGGCAAGTCGCAGGAATCTTACTTGGAAAATATTCTAGAGCAAGGGAGTTAGGGCTGGAGTTAAAATTTGACCCCACCTGTCAGTTGTATAATTTGGCAGAAAAAATTGAGCCAGATGAGCTGTCAGCAATTATCGGTAATTTGATTGATAATGCATTTGAAGCAACGCTTAAAAATCCAGACAGTAACAAAGAAATATCGCTATTGATTACCGACGCAAGCCATGAATTAGTGATAGAGATTGCTGACAATGGTTGCGGTATACCGCCTGAACTTGCTGCGGATATCTTTAGTCGAGGAATAACTAGCAAAGTAGATAGTGATGGTCACGGTATTGGACTCTATCTTATAAACCGTTACGTTACTAATGCCGGCGGCGTTATCTTGGTAGATAATGCAGAGCCTAAAGGCACTATATTTTCAATTTTTATACCAAATAATGGTGAAAAATAATGAATACTATTGATGTATTAATTGTCGAAGATGACACCGCAATTGCAGAGTTACACGCGCAATTTTTAAGACAGACATTACGCTACCGCCCTGTGGGGATTGCTTCAAATCTGAATATGGCACGAACCATGATAAAGGTTCAGAAGCCAAAGCTGATTATTCTTGATAATTACCTACCCGATGGAAAAGGTACGGACTTATTAAGAGAGATTGTTTCAGATAAAAGCAGTGATAAAGCTGATGTAATACTGGTAACGGCTTCGAGTGAAATGGATACAGTAAAAGAGGCGATGCATTGTGGGTGCTTCGACTATATATTAAAACCTGTCGCCTATGATAGGTTGCAAGAAACGTTAAATAGGTACTTGAAATTTAACAGTGCTATAAATGCATTTGACAACATTAGCCAGCGCCACGTTGATGATCTTTTCAACATCCAGGCTCGAGACAAAACGACGGGATCGCTTCCAAAAGGTATTGGTGAATTAACCTTGGATAAGATAAAACAAGTCTTTACTCAGAATATTGGTGTTAGATATACCGCTGAAAGTTTGGGTGCGGAAGTAGGTATAAGTAAAACGACGGCAAGACGTTATCTTGAATTCTGTTCAGCTAGTGGATTCTTAACCGCGGAAAACGAACATGGCCGAGTAGGACGTCCAGAGCGGGTATACCTTAAGACAGATTAACCTCTTTTATTAAGTCAATAGTAACCATAATGATGGCTGTTTTTAATCAAGCACAATAGACGGTTTGATTAAAAATAGTGATTGTCAATTCCCCTAAATATTCAATTAAAACCATTAAAAACATAAACGATTTTTACCTTTCAATGAAACTAGAGTCCCATCATCATCTAGTCCTCCCTATTTAGGAAAATACCATTCAGATAATGAATTGGTCGCACCCCGTTGTACGCCAAATTCCAAATATTAAACGACCTAAGTATTTTCTAACTCATGAGGAGTTAACATGCATATTAAACAGCGATCTTACGCTGGAACTTTAGAATCTAGTGACCTGCTGGTAGAGGTTTTACCGTCTGAAACAGATACGCTAGACATTGAGCTGACGAGTTCAGTAGAAAAGCAGTTTGATGAACTTATTCTCAAGGTAATAACGGATACATTGAATGAGCTAGGTGTGACAGTCGCAACGGTCGTAGTGAATGATAAGGGTGCACTAGATTGTGTTATCAGAGCTCGAGTTCAAGCCGCGGTGATGCGTGCATCGGGTAGTGAAGAAATCAACTGGAGTGTAGTGTAATGGAAGCAAAGTTACGAAGAAGTATGTTGTTCGTTCCCGGCTCGAACGCTGCGATGTTAAGTAATACCTTTATTTATACCCCCGATGCCATCATGTTTGACCTTGAGGATTCGGTTTCTATTCGTGAGAAAGACACGGCGCGTATGTTGGTAATGAACACATTACAACACCCGCTCTATAGAGATATTGAAACTGTTGTTCGTGTTAATGGACTGGATTCTCAATATGGACGTGATGATGTAAAAGCGGTAGTAAAAGCTGGTGTTAATGTTGTTCGTTTAGCCAAGACAGATTCTCTACAAGATGTACTGGATATGGAAGCTGAAATAGAAGCCGCAGAGAGAGAATTTGGTAAAGAAGTAGGTAGTACAAGAATGTTGGCGGCGATAGAGTCTGCAATGGGGATCAATAATGCAGTCGAAATAGCTTTTGGTTCAAAGCGACTGATTGGTATTGCTTTAGGTGCTGAAGATTATGTACGTGATCTAAGAACAGAAAGAACAGCAGAAGGTACGGAGCTTCTTTTTGCACGTTGCTCGATACTTCAAGCTGCTAGAGCCGCAGGTATCATGGCGTTCGATACCGTGTATTCTGATGCGAACAACGAAGAAGGGTTCTTAAACGAAGCGGAACATATTAAATCGTTAGGGTTTGATGGGAAATCCCTTATAAATCCACGTCAGATTGAAATTTTGCACAATGTGTTCGCGCCTTCTCAAAAAGAAATAGATCACGCACAAGCCGTTATTGAAGCTGCTGAAGAAGCCGAAGAAATGGGGTCTGGGGTGGTGTCTTTAAACGGTAAAATGGTCGATAGTCCAATTATTGAACGCGCTCGTTTAACCTTGAAACGTGCCGAGTCTGGTATTAAACAGTAAGGTACGACAATGGAAATATCAAACGAAATGACAGCGAATAACCAACAAACAGAACTGGATCAGTTAGCGATGAGACCTTTTATTGACGCACATGAAATCACGCCGCATTTGTTAAACAAAGAAACGAAAAAAAGCCGTAAGTTATATGCCACACTTCATGATGCAATAAAAGCGTCAGGTTTAGAAGACGGTATGACGATATCGTTTCATCACTCGTTCCGTGGTGGTGACAAAATAATTAATATGGTGATGAATGTCATCGCGCAAATGGGCTTTAAGAATCTAACTTTAGCGTCTAGTTCGCTTTCTAGCATTCATTCCCCTGTTGTAGGTCACATTAAAAATGGTGTGGTAAGCAAGATATACACTTCAGGGATTCGAGGCGACTTGGCCGAAGAAATATCTAGAGGACTGCTTGCTGAACCAGTGCATATTCACTCACATGGCGGTCGAGTACATTTAATCAAAACTGGTGAACTAAAAATAGATGTCGCATTTTTAGGTGTATCTACTTGTGATGAGTTTGGTAACGCAAACGCAACCATGGGTAAATCTCGTTGTGGCTCTCTAGGTTACGCTAAAGTTGACGCAGAACACGCAAAAACTGTGATCATGCTGACCGAACAACTTGTACCGTTTCCTAATCTGCCAGCCTCCATAGGACAAGATACTGTAGATGCCATTGTTCAGGTTGAAGAAGTTGGTGATCCTTCTAAAATTGGTGGGGACGCAACGCGTTTGACAACCAATCCACGTGAACTACTTATCGCAAGAAAAGCCGCTGATGTTATCGAACATTCGGGCTACTTTTTTGATGGTTTCTCGTTGCAAACCGGTTCTGGTGGTGCTTCATTAGCAGTCACTCGCTTTCTAGAAGACAAAATGGTTCGTAAAGACGTAACAGCGAGCTTTGGCTTAGGTGGTATTACTTCCACTATGGTTAACATGCACGAAAAAGGGTTGATTAAAACCCTGCTAGATGTGCAATCTTTCGATTCTAGTGCTGCAGACTCATTAGCGAGAAATCCACGTCATATGGAAATATCGGCAAACCAATATGCAAACCCTTCTTCGAAAGGTGCAGTTGTTGATCGCCTAGATGTGGTTATTTTGAGTGCACTAGAAATTGACACAAATTTCAACGTGAATGTTATTACCGGTTCCGATGGTGTGATTCGTGGTGCTTCAGGTGGTCACAGTGATACAGCTGCTGCTGCAAACTTAACTATTATTGTTGCGCCATTGGTACGTGGCCGTATACCTACGGTTGTAAATAAAGTATTGAATACTATTACGCCAGGATCGCAAATTGATGTCGTTGTAACGGATCATGGCGTGGCGGTAAACCCGATACGTACTGATGTGAAAACGCGTTTATTAAGAGCGGGTATTCCTGTGGTATCGATGGAAGACCTCCAACAACGTGCAGAGCTATTAACTGGTAAGGGTAAATCAATTCAATATCTAGACAAGGTAGTTGGGTATATTCGCTATCGTGATGGCTCGATTATCGATACCATCAAGCAGATAAAAGAATAATCCATGTATTCAGGCGTTCCTATTACTCTAGAGCAGTTACTAGGCTCTAGAGAGCAACGAGCTTTTAGACAAAGAGTGTGGTTGGAAAACCATGCTCTACCTTTAATTAGCTTTACCATAAATATGGTAGGTGAAGTTAAAGTCAATGCTCTGGCCAAGGTGGCTTTCAAGCAAGGAATAAGCGCAATATTAGAATGTTGCGAACAATCTACTTTCTCTTTAAAAGAGACAAAAATAACAGAACAGAATACAGGTCTAGAATTTTTAGCGGCTGCTGAAAACACCACGAGTCTGCATCTAAAGTCATTAATGGTGTCGATCGAAGACACCCATCCGCTAGGCCGTCTATTTGATATAGATATAATTGATATTAATGGCCATGCCTTGTCGAGGGATAGCATGTCGATGGATAGGAGACAATGCATCGTGTGTAGTAATGATGCGAAGATATGTTCGAGAAGCCGCCGCCACAGTAAACAGCTCATCATCGAAAAAATGACGGAAATGGTTCGCTCTACTCTATGATAAGTAACGTTAGTCTTAGAGATAATAAATTGATAGTGGGAACCATTCCTAATAAACTGTAGTGGTGTTACTTTTGTGGTTTATTAAATTGAAAAAATGGCTTCTGATTACTGTGGGTTGGTTGGCGACCGGGCTAGGGTTTCTTGGGGTTTTTCTCCCTATCTTACCGACTGTGCCATTTATACTGCTAGCGATGCTTTGCTTTAGCAAGAGTTCGCCTCGTTTTCAAATTTGGTTGCAGAACAATCAATATCTTGGGTCGACGGTGACTAGGATTAAACTGAACCAGGGTTTAACAGTACGAGAAAAACAGAAAATTTTAATCTACAGCTGGCTATCAATTGTCACAACCATCGTATTTTTGTTAGAGCGCATAGAGTTGCAAGTCTTGCTTAGTATTATTCTAGTTATCGAAACGTGGTTTATTCTACGGTACAAAACGTGTCAATCTACAGACAACGCCTCTACTTCTAGCTCTCTCTAAATGCTTTATTTGCCGCATCATACCCATATTGAATCATCTCTTCTGCACGATCAAATTCGAACGTACCACAGATGTTTTGGGGGATTTCTATAATTTTATCAGGTGGATAAGCCGCTAGTTTTTGACGGGCTATGGTACTTTGCATAGCATCGAATGCTTGGTTTGCAATATCAAAAGCGTCGAAATTAATATTGATAGACCCGATTACTGAGTCTTGCAGTTTGTCTATGTAATGACTTACCTTCTGTTGAATAGACCCTCTAGCGTGACTCGGTGTTATCTCTACGTTATCTGAAAGGGTGATGATATCGCCCCCTAAATTTACTGCTAAGGTTAAGTCTGTTTTATCTCCGAAAGTTGGTGCTATTGGAACAGGATTAAGCACACCTCCATCAATTAATTCTACACCGTCAATATTGAATGGCGTAAAAAAGAGAGGGAGAGAAATAGATGCTCTAATAGCATCAAATAAAGGACCAGAGTTCAACCATACTTCTTTTTCTTCTTTCACATTGGCGGCAACTGCAGTAAAGGGTATAGCAAGGTCTTCAATTCGAGTATCGCCAATAAGGTCGACTAGAGTATTAATGATGCGGTCACCTTTAAATAATCCGCTTGATTGCCATGAGATATCTAATAACTTGGCCATCGAGACCTTATCTATGGCAGTCACCCATTCAACAAAGGGATCGAGCTTTCCAGCGGCATATATGCCACCAATTAATGCGCCAGCTGAACAACCTGAAATTGAACGTATTTCGAAGTCATTTTCCAAAAGCCAATGAATAACGCCAATATGAGTTAACCCCCGAGCGCCGCCGCTACCTAAAACCAATGATACTGTTTTTGTCATGAATACGTTTTTTATTAGTGCAAGTGGCGTAACTATACACCTATCTTTACGGAAACCGAAAAATCAGCATCCAAAGTTGTAATTTAATTACATGTAAATGTGACTTGCATCTTGTATTGGGCCATTTATGTGATTATAATCACAATATAAAGAAAGTTAATTACATTTAATCAAGGTAGGAAAACAATATGGGACATGATCTAGGTGCTGCATACTTAAGCCAAATCATAGCTAAGCAAATGGTAGAAGAGGCAATCTACGGCAAGCCAACAACACCAAAAAGAAAATCTCGCGTAAAGGCGCTAGTAAAAAAACTTATTAAATAAAAACTGCCCCTCATGCTCAGGGGCATTTTTTTGTTCTTTATTTATAGAAATTAAAAATGTATCTAGAGAAATAAGTTTAGTCATTTTTCAATAATGGTTCTAAGTTGTCAGAACCACCGACATACTTACTGTGCAGCCAAATTTGAGGTACGGTAACTGGAGTTTTCTTACCAATGACGGCTTTTACTTCAGGGATCATTCGGTATAGTGCAGAACTGTCTTTTACAACATCGAAATATTCATAGTCGATGTTAGCATCGTCGAGCATCTGTTTGGCCTTAACGCAAAAAGGGCAAGAGTCCTTACCAAAAACGATATTTCCTTTTAGGTCATCTCGTTTACTCCATTGGTCAATGACGGATTGAACGAGTACACCTCGGTTTAGTGCTTCCCCCTGACTAATAACTTTATTTTCTACAACAATTATAGGTGCATGCCATGCGCCGAATTGAAGTGGTTCCCACCAGTGAGATAACCAATCTTTTACTTCCAGTTCTATAGGTACGCCTTTTAGTTCATTTTTAAAGGTGTCACTAAGTATATCTTTGGTTAAGGTACATTCTCCGCAGGGTATTTTGACACTAAAAGGCCCCCATTTTCCGCCCCAACGATATAAAGTTATTTTAATCGGTTGCGTCATATTCTAGATTTCCGTAATTAAGGTGCTTGTTAGATAAGAAAGAAGAAATAGGGAAAAAATTTCGATAAGATTTATTTTAGATCTCGATAGACAGAGAAAGGCCAAACTGTTGTTTGGCCTTTTGGCCTTTTGGCCTTTTGGCCTTTTGGTCTTTTACCAATGTAATTTGTATTAGAAATCGTAACGAATACCGGCTTGGAATTGGTTGTCTAGACTGTCGATTTGTTCAAATTTGTACCCAGCGTAAGTGCGCAGATTCGTAGTGAATTTATATACCCCCTCAATGGCGATGTTCTCTGCTTCATCCGATTTTTTAGAGGAGGCATCGTAATCACTCTTATTATAAACCGCGATAAAATCAGCCTTACCGAATGTGTATTTGGCTGATAATTCAAATGCCGTAGCATCATCGTCAGAGGCTTTACCAAAGGCTAAAAAAGCACCGAATGTAAAATCAGAAATCTTTACGTTACCCGCTAGGTTAAACTGACGGTCATCATCGGTAGAAACGAAACCTGCTCCAACATCATAGGAGTCAAAAGAATAAAGAGCAGCGACACCTATACTCTGATCGCTGTCATCGGATTTTTGAGCCGCAAGGTAGTTTGCCTTTACAACTACGTCTCCAAATTGTCCGGCGTATAAAAAGTTAGCGTCACGTTTGTCTTTGTTACCGTCTGTTAGGTCAGCCGCATCTGCTCCAAAGGTCGCCATTGTATCTGTGATATCGGTAAGCATTACTTGAGCTGAGTCTTGCTTGCCGTACGAAAAATCACCAGCTTTTGAACTAACACCCGCAAAAACGTAACGATTATTGATCGTGCTTGAATCGCTAGTATTAAATTCAGCTTCATATTTACCAAAACCGTCTAACGATTCAGTAATTTTTGTTTTGCCTACAACGTTCACACGGGCACGTGAAATATCATTAAATGAACTTGTCGACGAAGACTTATTATTATCTGAAATATTAAAGCGTGCTTCGGCACGTCCGCCAATCATCAGTTCAGTATCATCACTTTGATATACCGTTGCTGCAAAAGATGAACCTGAAACCAACGCTGTAATTGAGGTAGCGATTAATGTTATTTGTTTCATTTGACTGTCCTATGTTGAATATATTGGGTATTTGCCAATTATCTGATTGATTCCTACTGGCAATTACCACGCTCTAGTTATAGCTCTAGATTTTGCAACTGATTTTTAATTATTAAATGGAATTCTTCATGTGGAATTATGTCTAAAGAGGGTCGTTATTCCAAGATGGATTTTTTGCTGTGGTTGCAGAGTTCATGGCTACTGATAGTTCACTAAGGTGGACTGGCACTATAGTCGGCATTGGTGGAAACACAATATAAATGGTGGCAGTAGAGTTCGTTGATAGAGTAGATGCGCAAAAGGTCCAGTTAAATTGTGATGATGATGTAATTGTAAACGAAACGAGAATATACCTGACTTTATTATGCGGTGTATTTTATTCGATGGAACTTATGTCGGGCTATTTTTTCAGCTAAGCTTGATTTCTACCAATTGGCAGTGGATGATGAAGAACTGTTTACTTTAATCAGCAATTGCTTTTGAAAAACTCTCCTTATATCCACCCATCTTTGACGATAAACGAAGCCCCGTCTGATGTTTTCATGAACTTCGATGCATTTAGAGAAAACACAGAGACAAGATTGCATGCTCACGAATGGGGTCAGCTACAGGTTGTTACTGGTGGGTCATTAGAAATCATAGCCGAAGAGACTCGCTTCATCGCACCTCCCCACCTAGCGGTTTGGGTTCCCGCAAGGGCTGTGCATTATACGTTTAATCGCCGACCTTTAACTTACTGCTCAATCAATATAGATTCGGATAAATCCAGTTCTATGCCAGCACATACGTGTTTAGTCAGCGTGACGCCCATAGTTACCGCGATCATTGAAGATTTTAGAAAGCGGTCTGTCAACGTAGCGAAAACAACGCCTGACAAACGACTAGTTAACGTTTTATTAGATCAGCTATATATCAGTAAAGAACAAAACCATTTTTTGCCAAATAGTCACCACAAGATGTTGCAACCTATACTAGCCGCTTTGGAACGAGATCCAACGGATTCGGCATCACTCAAAATATGGGCGAGTAGGGTACATACTACAGAGCGGACACTAGCACGATATTGCCAAATTGAGTTGGGGATGAGTTTTACAGAATGGCGAATTAGATCAAAATATCTGCACTCTATGACGTTGCTTAAATCTGGTATGTCAGTCAAAGAGGTTGCTCTGACACTTGGTTATCAGCAGGCAAGTCCATTTATTGCTATGTTTAAAAAATACGCAGGAGAAACCCCTGAGCAGTATAAAAATAGGTTAATTTAGTGTGTGATGGTTATCTTTAGACTATGTCACCTAAGCTGTTGCGTTGGTTTCGTACTTAATTCCCCCATCACTATAGTTAAAACGAAAACCTAGTTGGATTTAGACCTTAAATTTCGTGGAGATGACGCATTTTATGTCATTTTTAGGCAACGTTAGGCCGATAAGTTTTAAGTAACTTAATCGACCGATATTTTTTGTACAAACGGCATTTATTACAAATAGGTTAAACGTTGCTATTTAACTTTCCAGAAAATCTCTTCATCAGCGCGAATAGGAACAACATGATCAGGCCCAAATGGCATGCTCTTATCAACTTTCCAAGTCTCTTTGATTAGCGTGACGCTGTCACTATTTCGAGGCAATTCATAAAAATCTGGTCCATTGTGGCTGGTAAATGACGCTAAATTTTCTAATTGGTTCTCTTTTTCAAACACTTCAGCGTACAGCTCTAAAGCCGCGTGAGCGGTGTAAGAGCCCGCGCAACCACAACTATTTTCTTTTTTGTCTTGCGCATGAGGTGCTGAATCCGTCCCAATAAAGAATTTTTTATTACCACTTGTCGCAGCTTCGATAAGTGCTTGCTGGTGGATGTTGCGTTTCAGGATAGGTAAGCAAAATAAGTGTGGGCGTATACCACCAACCAACATATGATTACGATTATACAGTAGGTGATGTGCTGTTATTGTAGCGGCTACATTGTCGCCAGCGTTTTTTACAAACTCAACGGCGTCAGCTGTTGTAATATGTTCACACACAATTTTAAGTTTATTGAATCTGGCCACAATAGGCGCAAGCACGGTGTCTAAAAAGACCTTTTCTCTATCAAAAATGTCTACTTCATTTGTAGTGACCTCACCGTGAATAAGTAATAGCATTCCTACTTCTTCCATGGCTTCTAACACGGGATAAAGGTTTGGTATAGAAGTTACACCTGAATCTGAATTTGTTGTCGCACCTGCTGGATATAGCTTTGCCGCCACAATTTTGCCAGAGTTCTTTGCTTCTTTAATGTCGCTCGGCGTTGTTTTATCCGTTAAATATAACGTCATTAATGGTTCGAAATGATCGCATGTGGTGTGTTGCTTAATTCGGTCATAATACGCTAATGCTAAATCTGTATTTGTTATAGGTGGAATAGTGTTTGGCATTATGATTGCGCGGCCATTGTAGCGGCTTATATCGCGGACAGTATCAGCTAATACCACCCCATCACGTAAGTGGACATGCCAGTCGTCTGGACGAGTAATGGTTAGATTTGTCATGCTTAATTTGCTCCACTTTTATAACAGGTGATTATGAATGCCTATGCTGACCTGAAATAATAGGTAGGAACAGTTTAGGCGTCAGGATAATATTAGAAAAAGTATTGTATTTCATTAAATTTTTATGAGTAAATGGATTAAAAGTAAACGTTTGCGCATTTTTTAATGATGTAGACAAATAATATGCAAGGAAACCCGATGTCTGACTCGTCTTTATCCCTTTTGTCCCAAATTAATGTCTATCCGATTAAGTCAATTAGAGGTATTAGTTTATCGTCTTCATGGGTTGAAAAGCAGGGGATCATGTTTGATCGCCGATTTATGATCGCAGACCACAATGGTGTCATGATTACCGCCCGATCGCATCCACAGCTTGTCAGGGTTAAGGCCAATCTAACGCCAGATGGTATGTGGCTAAGTTTTGATGAACAACTGCCGTTTAAATTGTCTATGAATGAATTTGGCATGGATAAAGTAACAACTAAAGTTTGGGATGACGAGTTTACTTCTTTTTCTACAACTGACTTTGCAAATCGTTGGTTTAGCTCGATTTTAGGAAAACCTGTACAATTACTATATACCGGAGAACAGTCAAATCGAGTAAGAGATAAATTAGGTCATAACGTAAGTTTCGCTGATGGTTACCCGTTGTTAATCATTAGTGAGGCGTCACTAGCTGCGCTCAATAAGCGAAGCTCAGAAAAACATGATATGGCTCAGTTTCGTCCTAATATCGTTGTTTCGGGGAATGAAGCCTTCGTGGAAGATAGTTGGAAGCGGATTAGAATTGGTAAGGTAGTGTTTGAAATACGTAAACCATGTCAGCGCTGTATTCTTACTACTGTCGATGCCGAAACTGGCCAATATAAAGCAAACAAAGAGCCGTTAAAGACGCTGATAAACTTCAGGTCTTGTGAGAATGGTGAAGTCTATTTTGGGCAAAATTTAGTGGCGTTAAATGAAGGAACAATTGAGGTTGGCGACCCTATCGAAGTATTAGAATATAAAGAGAAAGATCAATATCAAGACAAGGGGGTGTCCGAGGTGCCAGTTTCTGGAAACTTGAAATTAACCTGTGTTGAAATAGAGGAAGTCGCTAAAGATTTTGTAACCTATTGGCTAGAACCAACAAACGGAATTTTACCGAATTATTTTCCAGGCCAATATTTGCCAATAGATGTAACGCTAAACGGTATTTCGTACGCTCGATATTATACGCTTTCGTCTAGTCCAACTCGGCTGGGTCGCTATGCGATATCTGTTAAGCGTGTTGATGGTGGGAAGGTTTCCAATTATTTATCTGATAACGTACAGATAGGGGATGTGCTTACAGCAGAGTGTCCAACGGGTAGTTTTCATTTACAGGATGAAGTGGATAAGCCTCTGTTGCTCTTATCAGCAGGAAGTGGAGTGACACCAATGATATCTATGCTCAGATATTTAGCGGATAACAATCAATTAAACGATACTGTGTTCTTCCATCAATGCAGTACTTTAGATGACATTCCCTTTAGAGATGAACTCGATGCATTCCACAATCGATATCCTGGTTTTCAAATGATCATTTCATTGAGTCAGGCTCATGAAGAATGGGAAGGTGTGAAAGGGAGATTGACCCTATCTCATCTTAAAAACATACCTAATATCTCCTCTCGGCAAACGTTCGTTTGCGGGCCTAAACCATTTATGACAAAGGCAAAAAACCTGCTATTAAAGATGGGACTCCCTGAATCGAGTTATCATGAAGAGTCATTTGGATTGAATCTCGATATGGAAGCGAATGAGTTTAAAAAGGTGACATTAAAATTAAATGGCACGGAGTTCGATGGCGATAATCAATCTTCAATCTTACAACAAGCTGAAAAAAAGGTCTATTTATCGCGAATAGTTGCCGCGCTGGCTTGTGTGGAGCTTGTATGTTGAACCTTAAATCTGGCGTAGTTGATCAAGAAAATGTACCCGTGCTAACGAAAGAAGACCTTGCTAATGGTAAGATACTCGCGTGTTGTAGTATCCCGAAATCAGATATTGAATTATCAAGTTAGGTTAGAAGCAAGTATTCTTTGGGGTGGGTTATCTCTACGCTACGATTAGCGTGGAGAATGTAATCGGATACGTGAGTAATAACGTAGGTTTGTTTATTTGTTATGATATCCCCAACTTTCAGTTGGTTTAGTGGTTTATCACTAGAAGCACAAAACCATTCTTTGTAGGCGTGGTCATTCACTGTTACTAACGTTATGCTTTCTATTGCAATGACTCGAGAACCGTAGTTTGCGAGTATGACAAACCTATCACCAGTGACCATGCTCTCTACTTGAGTACCTGGTTTAAGTTGAGATAAAGAATTAAGTTGTTGAGGTGTTTGAGTTTGCATGTTTATTGGCGAATATTCTGGTGAGTCAATTGATTAAGATGGATATTAAAGCATTTTTTTGCTTAAGGGTCATCAGATAGTAAAAACACTTTTATTTAGGTGCTTTACTATCTGAATGCACAATCCGTTGAGCGATATATTCTGTAATTGGCTAAGTAAAACTTAATCGTAAATTGTTGGAATTGGCTCACGTTTATGCTGTGTGGCTGTATATATCGCCACAATCTTATCTTTTACATCTTTAGAAACTTCTTTACCTTCTAAAAAGTCATCAATTTCATCATAGGTTAGATGTAGGGCATCTTCATCGGCTTTCTGAGGGGAAAGCTCTTCTAAATCGGCTGTAGGTGTTTTTCCAACCAACAATTGAGGAGCACCAAGCGTATCTGCCAGCTCTCTAACTTGACGTTTGCTTAGACCAAATAACGGTGCTAAATCACAAGCGCCATCACCAAATTTCGTATAAAAACCGGTAATATTTTCTGCTGAATGGTCAGTCCCTATTACGAGCCCTGAAGCATACCCGGCAATTTCATATTGCACGACCATACGTGCACGTGCTTTAACATTACCCTTTACAAAATCATGTTTAGCATCATCAACAGGGAGGATACCTGTGTCGATAAGCGCAGCGCCGGTAACGGCATGTATACCATCAACACCCGCTTTAATATTCACAGATACTGAGTGTGTTGGCTTGATGAACGAAAGCGCTAGTTGGGCTTCATCTTCATCTTTTTGCTCGCCATAAGGTAGGCGTACGGCAATAAATTTGTACTCCGCTTGAGTAGAACCTTCGTTTAAACTGTCAACGGCTAGCTGGGCTAATCGCCCACAGGTAGTTGAGTCGACTCCACCACTTATGCCCAATACCAATGACTTACATCCGGATTCAGTCAATTTAGTTTTGATAAATTCTACACGGCGATTAATTTCGAATTGTGGATCGATAGAGGGTAATACGCGCATCTCTTCACGAATTTGATGTTCCATTTGGGTTCCTTTTCCTACAAAATGTATCAACAGGTAATATCATACCTAATAACGTGCAATTAAAAACAGTGAAAATTTGTCTTATGACGTTAAAAATAGAGAACAAAACTAAATTTGCTATATTTGGGAGTGCTTTTAATCCCCCGAGCTTAGGGCATAAGAGTATTATCGACTCACTCGATCATTTTGATAAAGTCATTTTGGTTCCAAGTATTTCGCATGCTTGGGGAAAAAAATGTTGGATTTTGAATTGCGCTGTAAGATGGTGGATCTTTTTATAAAAGACCTAGGTTCTAACAAAGTAGAATCTTCTAAGGTTGAAAAAAACTCCACAAGCCCGGCCGAAGTGTGACCACATTTGATGTTCTTTCTGAGTTTGAAAAACAGTACCCAGATACGGAATTGACTTTTATTGTTGGGCCAGACAATTTTCTTAATTTCAGCAAGTTTAGCAATTATGAGAAGATATTGACTCGTTGGTCTGTTGCTGTTTACCCTGAAAAAGTCAATATAAGAAGCACTTATATAAGGGAAAACCTCAAAGACAATAAACCGATAAAAGATCTGACTACAAACTCCGTCGAAAAGTACCTTCTTGCCCAAAACCTATACTGAATAACTTTACTAATAAAGTGAATAAGCGAGTTGTCTATTGTGGTGTTACTCCGAAGCCAAATTCGTATAAAGTCCTAAATTCTTCAGTCGATAGATTAAACACTTCCGATGCAACCTGTTCTGTTTTTTGCCCAGAAAGTAGTCGCTTTCTTGCTTCGCGAAGTTTTAGTGATAAATGGACCTCGGCATTTAATCCTGCGTTATTATCGGGTAACCAACTATTAAATTGCTGACTTAACGAGTTCGTTGTTAATTTCGGCTTAATATTTCTAACCTCGTGGCGTACTACTTCAAGCAATACTTTATGGTATTCGTCATTACTTGGTACTTCACTTAACAGATGAAATGCGTTTACCGCTATATCGTTCGTTTCAACGTAACCAACCGAGTGAGTGAAAGGGTCGGATAACCTTTGTGAAAACGTTACGGTGGAAACTATAGATTGAGCGAGAAACGTGATTGACACTAAGCAGTCAGCGGGTATCCAAAAATATTGACCAGATTCTACTGCGAATTCATTTTTACCGATCTTTATTAGCACCACTCCTTGCGTTACGGTCAAAAGAGAATGCTTCAATGCTTTCTTTCTTGGAGTGACGGCAATGTGATGATGATTAGTGTTTTCAAATTGAATAGAGTAATTCATGGCAACCTCAAATAATTCGCCGCTAGGTTACCTGTTATTTCAGATAAAGCCAATATAGTTAGCTCTATCACAACAAATAGGAGGTCGTTAGATACATACTCTGGTCTGACCTTGATTAATTGACAATACTATTGCTGAATATGAAGCCAAGAGTGCGTAGAATTAACGCGATTTTAAATTTATGAAGAAGAATATGAATTCCGAACAAGATGTTTATCAAGAAATCCGACCATATAATGATTCGGAGATTAGTGGCGCGATTGATCGTTTGATTTGTGACCAAGAATTTGTCAATGCCATTATCAACCATCGTTTTGCCTCTAAGCCTGTGTGGCTCAAAACACTTCTTTCTCCGTTTATTAAGGTGATGCTTAAAACTAAATGGGGCAAGCTTAAAACAGTAAAGGATGTTCAACTAGAAATAGAGAAGTACCTAGCTAATACACTTCGTAAGACAACGGACGGGGTTAGTTTTGAAGGACTTGAAAGCTTAGATTCTAATGTACCGTACTTATTCATCTCTAACCATAGAGACATAGCTATGGATCCTGCGGTTATAAATTATGGTTTACATCATAGTAAGCATAAAACCGTCCGGATTGCGATTGGCGACAACTTGCTTAAGAAACCTTGTGCAACTGAATTAATGAAGCTTAATAAAAGCTTTATTGTAAAACGTTCAATTAAAGCGCCTAGAGAATTGATGAAAGCACTTGGTCAACTTTCATCTTATATTAAACATTCATTAGAAACAGGGAATTCAATCTGGATTGCACAACGAGAAGGTCGAGCTAAGGATGGTAATGATGTGACTGAACCAGCCATTCTCAAAATGTTTCATGTCGAAGGTCGAAAGAGAAAAGTAGCGTTTAATGAATACATTCACTCGCTGAACATCGTTCCTGTAGCCATTTCTTACGAAAATGATCCCTGTGATTTGGACAAAGCTCGCGAACTCGATGAGAAACTCAACAATGGTAGTTATCAAAAAACCGAATTCGAAGATATTGAAAGTATCGTTAAAGGAATAGTAGGGTACAAAGGAAAAATATCGGTTCGTTTTGGCCGTGTCATTGATCACAACGTTGATAAACCGGAAGAACTAGCAATAGAAATCGATAAGCAAATTCATGAGTTGTACAAGCTTTATCCAGTCAATCTTTATGCCGCAGGCATTGAAGATGATTCAGTATCAGACAAAGTTAAACGTGACTTCGATGAAAAGCTCAGTCAGTTATCCGACGGTGCTAAAGAAATACTAATCGATATGTATGCAAATCCGGTTCGTAATAAAGCCTAAAAAAAGGAGCGTGACGCTCCTTTTTACTTCCCTTTTTCACTGAGCGTCTAAATGGCTTTTATTATCGAGCTACCGCTCCACCTAGATTAAGACTCTTAGGCCAGGAAGTAATGACATTGCCACCTAAAAAAATATTGCCGCCAACCGTCATTGCTTCAGGAAACGTGGTTATTTTAGAACCCCCTATGTATAAGTCACCTTCTACTACAATGTTATCGGGTAATTTCGACAAAGGCGTACGAATCACACTTAGATCCCCTTTGACGGTAAATCTTGGTGGTAAAGAGTTTAGTTTTGTATCTGTAAAATTAATATAGCCACCGACTTTGATACCAGAAGGCCACCGCTCTAGATCTGAGCCAAGAAGGTTAACGAACCCCTTAATCTGAGTCCCTCGTCTAATTTGCTTTAATGTACTATTTGAAGCGTCTAAATTACCATTTACAGATAAGCCTTGTGGTAATTTTTCGATGCTTGTATTGGATATGTTTAAATTACCTTTAACAACGAGGCCAGTTGGCAGGGAAGTATACGGCTTATTTCTGAGGTAAAGATTACCGTAGTTATCCAGATGGTTAAGTATTTCGTATTCATCTAACGGTTGAGCGAAAGAGATGGATGTTGAAATCAAGCCACATAGAAGCAACGTTGTTTTTAAAATCTGCATAAATTAGTTCTTTAGGTGTGTATCTTGATATCGGCATGAAGTTAGAAAACTGAAGATATGTTGTACAACGAGCTAATGCATCCCGCTAAGCAAAACAATTTAGCTCGTAAATAATTTATGATTAACGACTTATTGAGCGAGATTTTAGCTCAAAAATCAGTTTTTCTGCGCTGACTTCAAATTTAAATTTAACGTGTAATTCTGTGATTCCGTCTGGAATTGGGGTCGTATCATATTGTACATTAGCGCAAATTTCTTTCGCTAGTGTCACATACTTGTCGAGCTCTAATTGTAAAAGCTGTTTGGATTGACCAAAGATAGAAACATCAGCGACTTCATCACCTTCACCGATTATAAAACCTACTTCAGCAGTAACACCACAGGCTTCACAAAGTTCATTTTCTGGATCAATACCATTTGTATATTCAGTCATAACGATTCCTCTTACTTTAAGTCGCTCTAGTTTACATTAGCTACTTGATAGATAACCAGAAAAATATAGTGACTTTATTTGATGGTTTTCAAGTTAGCTAGAGTTAGCAAAGTTGGATAGCAATAGTTGTGTAATGCCAATCACCTACGGATTAAAAGCATTTAATGTATATCTAATGGTATGAGTGTCCATATCACCTTAAGTCTCGCTTATCCGATGAATGAGCGCAAAAAATGTAGCGATAGGAGTTAGATATGCCTAAGAAAACAAAAGCAGAAACCAAAATTACGATTCAAAAAATTTCAGATGCAGTCGCTGATCAGTTACTTAAACTGGGATACGATAAAATGTCATACACAACATTAAGTAAACAAACAGGTATTTCAAGAACGGGTATTAGTCACCACTTTCCAAAAAAATTGACTTTATGACGGAGCTTGATGGCCGAATGTATCATATGCTTGAATCGCACCTAGAACTAGATGGAAAGTTAGAAAATTTTTCTGAAAGTTGGATTGATTCTTTACGCCAGCCTGAATTTATATCTATTTTAAGAACCCTTTTCCATCATATTGTTGCGATAGAAAACAGTGAGAAGCCGGTTTCAACAGGTATAGATAAGCTCTACCAGACGTTAAATAACAAATACGGTGTGGAAAGTAAAAAAGAGTTAGAGTGGCTTATAGGTAAGTCATTGATTGAAATAAACTTTAAAGCATAATAACTCACAATGAATCATCCCAGTAATTAACTTATTGGAGATGATTCATTGTGAAATTTATTGGGGAACTATGCTTTGATTGCTTCGATGTCGTTTGATTTTTTTCTTGGTACATCTTGATTAGGAAATAGACGTTTACACAAGCTATGAATGCATTGGTTGCAACAACGGGCATTGCACTAATCATCACACCATAAATTACGAAAAATGTACAACCGACAAAGTTTAAGATACGTAGTTTAACGATGTCCTTCATTGTTAGTGATATTGCTACCATGATGGATGCGACGTAACCCATAATCTCAATCATATTAAATTCCATTATTAATCCTCATTTGAATGCCGATAATTCGGTACCAATTCTTCTCGTCGTGAGATAAGTGAGGGAGCTCCGTGCCTCGAATGGTTTTACTTGTAACTGGGCGCAGAATATATCAGTAAGAGTATTGTGAGAAAAGCCGTAAAAAGAGGTTTGTTGATAGTTAGCGATTACGCAAACGTTTAACAATAAAAAATTTTGATCTTGTTACTAAATCTATTGAAAAATATAATAAAAAAACCTGCCGAAGCAGGTTTTTGGGTATCTGAACGATGCTATTTTTTACCCTGAGATTGCTTGTCTTCTTCAGTCAGCGTTCTTATACGTCGACTAATATCACGTCTAGCTTTAGAAATCTCAGCACTATTAATAATGTGGTCGTCAACGCGATCTTCATAATCTGCTTTCATATTTTTAATTATTAGAACGATTTCATCGGGTGACATTTGAGGCTTGATATAATCTAGAAGGTTGTCTAGAAGTTCTACACGTTTCGTGTTGTCGCGCACCTTCTTTTCATTATCTTGAAGTTCACGCTTTAGCTTATTTTTACGACGAGCCTGGTTCACAATCTCAAAAACGTTGTTCATAGCAGTATCTTCCTACCTTTAAGTAATGATGTTAACTTGCTAAAGCATATCAGAGGATTCAACATCAGTCATATCATTAATATAGAGTTTTTTTAGCACGGTGAAAGTAAACTGAGGTAAGGATTGAATTTGGTTAATATGGCACTATAAAATGAATAAAGTATCAACTGAGAGTTTGTGACATTTACGGTAACCTATATGCAGAAAACAAACAGCGCACCAGAACCTAACGAGGTAATTCGGTTGCAAAGTGCTTACTTGAAAGCACGACAAGAACAGGATCTTATTGATGTTGATCTGAATAGAGCTCGCATTATTTTAGTCGATCAAAAGGGAAACTTAATCAAAGAACTAATTAAAAACGAACATTAAAGGCAGTATTTTTTAGAACATGAAGCTAATCTGTCATAGAGTTTACTCAAAATAAAGAATAATAAGGAAAGAGTATGAAAATCGAATTGTCAGCTATCGAAGCGAGAGTCATTGGATGTCTATTGGAGAAAGAAGCAACGACGCCAGATCTATACCCGCTTACACTTAATAGTTTAACAAACGCATGTAACCAAAAAAGTAATCGTGAACCAGTGATGGCACTTAGTGAAAGCGAAGTACTAGACGCTGTTGATAACTTAATATCAAAACGCATGGTAAGTGATGAGAGTGCTTTTAATAGTAGAGTTTCAAAATATCGACACCGTTTTTGTAATACAGAGTTTGGCGACCTGCAATTTACGCAACAAGAAAAAGGTGTTGTGTGTTGCTTTCTTTTAAGAGGAGCGCAAACACCCGGTGAATTGCGAACTCGTACTAACAGATTGTGCCAGTTCACAGATGTCAAAGAGACTGAATCAGTATTAGATACGCTGTCTGCTGGTGAAGCAGAATCGGCTATTGTCGTTAAATTACCTAGAGAACCAGGTAAACGAGAGTCGCGCTACATGCATCAGTTTTGTGGAAAAGTTGATGTTACTGCGTTTACATCGGTAACGGCGAATCATCACATTGGCACAGATAAACGCGATAGTGAAAAAATACAACTTCTTGAAGAAGAACTGGATTCGCTTAAAAAGGAAGTTGCCGAACTGCGCGAAATGATAGAGCAATTTTTATAAAAATGTCTGATAAAGATGACAAGCCTAAAAATACGAGTTGGTGGGTATATTTAATCCGCAATAACAATAATGCTCTTTATTGCGGAGTCACCAATAACCTTGAGCGCAGATTCAAAATGCACCAAACGGGTAAGGGTGCAAAAGCGCTAAGAGGAAAAGGACCTCTGGTGTTAGAGTGGTCTCAAGAGCTTAATAATAAAATTGAAGCTATGCAGATAGAGTATAAAATAAAACGATTAAAAAAGGCTGATAAAGAAGCCTTGATTGTTGATACTCGTCTCTTCGTACCCAAATGAAGGTTTTTTGAAATTAAGTTTTTAGACCAATATCACTTAAATATCTATTCGTACTGTTAATATATATTAGATACCTATGGTATGAGCTTTTAATATAATTAATAATACAGTTGAGATGTCTATGATTAAGTTAAACAGAATCGCGTTGGCTATTGGTTTTGCAACTATTTCAGGAGCCGTATCTGCCGCTACTCATGTTGCTGATAGTCGAGGGAATGGTATGGGTAATACTGGAGTTGCTAGCGCAGACTATCTAGTTGCTCCATTTTATAACCCTGCATTGACGGCGATGTATCGAGAAGGTGATAGCTTTGGGCTGCTGATTCCGGCTATTGGTATGACAGCTAGGGATAGTGATGACACAATGCAAGAGATAGATGACCTTCAAGCGACTATCAACCAATTTGAAACGTCACCGAATCAATCAAATATCGAACAGCTAAATACTCATTTAGATAATTTGGAAGGTAATAAGCCTTTAACCGTTACAGCAGCAGCTGGTGTCGCGGTCGCAATTCCTAACTCTGTGGTTGCTGTGAACTTTTTTGGTCGAGGTTATGTAGAAATAATCGCTGAAACAGACGTTGCTTCCTATACATCAGATTCTGCAGAAGACACCACAACAAGGTATCAGAACTCAAATGTAAACATGGCAGCATTCGGGTATAGCGAATATGGTGTATCTTTTGCTAAAAACTTATTCCTTGGAGGACAACAATTTTCTTTCGGTATATCACCAAAATATCAGGAGCTAAGAACTTACTCTGATATTGTAAATGTCGATGACTTTGATATAGACGATTATGATCAAAGTGAAATTAATAAAAAGGCCTTTAATCTTGATATAGGTGCGGTTTGGTATCAGAATCAGTGGAGAGTAGCGCTAGCGGTTAAAGACTTGTTTAAGCAGGATATAGAAACTGCCAGCTTAAACTACAGATATGAACTTACCCCGCAAGCAACGTTGGGATTAGCTTATACGTCGAGATTTTTTACTGCAGCTCTAGACGCTGATCTTACGACTCAAACTCGCTATACAGATGTAGATGATGACACACAGTTCATCAGGTTCGGAATTGAGGGAAATGCATGGGACTGGTTACAATTGCGAGCGGGCTATCAGGTTGATATGGAAAGTACATTAGATAATATGGTTACAGCGGGTCTGGGTATATCTCCATTTGATATTGTGAACATAGATTTGGCTGGTTCGTATGCGGGCGATAACGAATTTGGGGCATCGGCAAATCTAGCACTAACGTTCTAATTTTTCCTTAAGTTTAGTAGATGAAAAGAAATCACTAGAAAAAGTTGGTGGTTTCTTTTTATATATGGACTCAATCTATTGGTATAAGTGCTTATTCTCTATTATGATTTGTGTATTGATCATAACCTAGGGGATTAAATGAAGTTAAGTTTTACTCAGCTAGCGTTACTGGCATGCCTCTACTCTTCTTTTGGTTTTTCCGTTGAAATACTTAGCCCGTATTGGAGTTATTCAGATTTTCTTGATGCTTATCCAGAACAGAAAATACTGACCAAGCATTTAACGGTTTCGGTCGGTAAGCCGCCTGTCCCCCTTGAACTTGTACAACAAGAACCTGTTCGTATATCCGTGCTTTATCCGGGAGAACAAGAATCAGATTATTGGCGACGAAATATTCTGGCTTTCGAGAGACGTCTAAATGAACTTGGTATTAAGTATTCACTAGAGCAAATATTTACGAAGCCGAATGCAGAGGCAAGAGATCAGAATCTATTTTTAAATAGCGCCCTTAAAAAAAATACCGATTATTTAATCTTTACTTTAGATACAGGCCGACATAAAAAGTTTATAGAGCACGTTCTCTATAACTCAGACGTTAAAATAATTTTGCAGAACATTACCACTCCAGTAAAAGACTGGGGAGAAAAACAACCGTTTCTCTATGCTGGGTTCGACCACTTGCTAGGAAGTCAAATGTTGGCAGATTATTTTAAAAAGACATTTCATAACGGTGCAAACTATTCAGTTCTGTATTTCTCCCAAGGTTATGTTAGTGATGCTAGAGGAGACACTTTTATTGATGCAATGGCATCTGAGAAAAATTTTAGACTCCAATCATCGTATTACACTAAAGCGAGCAAAGAAAGCAGCTATGACGCCGCAATATCAGCAATAGAAAAGACACCAGATTTGGATTTTTTGTATGCCTGTTCTACTGATGTGGCTTTGGGTGCTGTTGACGCTATTCAAAGAACTGGAAACCTTCAAATCAAGGTTAATGGTTGGGGTGGTGGTTCGGCAGAACTTGATGCTATTTCAAGCGGAGCGATGGACGTGACAGTGATGAGAATGAATGATGATACAGGTATCGCAATGGCTGAAGCGATAAAGTGGGATGTCGAAGGCAAAGACGTACCTACAGTATATTCCGGCGGTTTTGAACTCGTTACTAAGCATGATGATCTTGAAAAAATCAATCGTTTAAAAAAACGTGCATTTAGGTATTCAGATAAATGATTTTCAAACTGAATCCGTCTAAACCAAGATCAATGGCGAATCTAACGGCTCGACTTATTTTTATCGTCTTTACACTTTTAATTGCTTTGTTATTAGGTTTCAGTTACCAGTTTAGCTCCACGGCAGTCACCCAAGAAATAGAAAGAAATGTCACCCAAACCGCATCTCTATTGCAAAATTTAGTTGACTACCGATTAGGGACAATGCAGTCAACGCAAAATGGCCATACTCGAAGTGTAACGTTGACAGGTTTTATTGAATCTGAAGCTAAGTCAGAGATTGAAGATTACTTTTCATCTATCGATCAGACGAACCTAAGAAGTACCCCCGATTTTCGTTTTATCTCTAAGCCAGAAGGTCTTTTTTGGGACGACGGCAATGCGCCTTTCTTTGGCATTGGTCGAAGCCATCTAGAAGTGCTAGTAAAAGGTGTTGCGTATAACGATAGTTGGCATTTCGTAGCTTTAGATACTGATTCTAGAAACCAATACCTGCTCATAAGACGAGTACCAGTGATAGAAAATACAAGAGGTGAAGTAGTAGGAAAACTATTTATTGCAATAGTACTTAATAACAACTTCACATTGGTAGAGAACCTTAAGATAGCAAGTAATACTACTGAAATCGTGCTCTTGGTAAATGATAGGGCGGTTGCCTCTACCGTCAAACTTGATAGAGAACTGTTAATACGAATTCAGGATTCTAAGCGACCGTCGTTTACTCATAATAGCGAATTGATGGCGAATATTGTGGATTTAAAAATTAATGGGGTTAAAAGTCCAATAAGCGTTTATTCCTTGCAAGATAATAAAAATTTTCTGTCATTAGAAAATAACTTTAAAATTAGTCTTATTTTTTCATTGTTTTCTATTTTGGTAACTGCTGGGTTAGCTCGATTTTTAATTCAAAAGCGAATCACTAGTGAACTGACTTCGTTAATGGCGTATACACAACTAGCAGGAGATGAAAGAAAAGTCTCGAAGTTTGAAGGTTCAATAGTGTCTGAGTTTGATCATATTGGTCATACCTTGGAGCTTACATTTGCCGATCTTTTAGAAAAAGAGAAGCTATTCCAAGATTTATTTAACTTTGCATTGTCACCAATTATTGTTTGGAGTGGTGAAGGGAAAATTTTACGTATGAATCCAGCTGCAGAAAAAGCATTTCAAGTGGAAGGTGTTCATATTGAAAGAGATTACAGAACGTTTAAACATCTCATGTTATCTCATATAAAAATGGTTAGTACTGGAGCGGTGTTAACAGGAATAAAAATACCGATCAGTAAAACAGTTTATCTCTGGAACCTTTCCCCAATCTCTTTAGATGACGGAATCCATACCATTATTGGGCAAGGGCTTGATATTACTTCTCTTGTTGAAGCAGAAGAGCAAAGTAATCTAGCGAGAATTGAAGCAGAGAAGTCGGCTACGGCTAGGGCGGAGTTTATGGCTCGAATTAGTCATGAGATAAGAACGCCGTTGAACGGTATATTGGGTATATCGCAGTTATTGAAAAAGAGTGAACACAGTCAAGATCAAGCGGAAAAAATCGACGTTTTACGTCAAAGTGGTGAACATTTACTAGCGGTATTAAATGACATACTTGATTTTTCTAAAATTGAACAAGGAAAACTTAAGATTGAGAAAAAAGTTTTGTTTTGGCTAGCTTAGTTAATTCAATAAAAAACATATACGCTCCTTTATGTGAGGAGAAAAAGATTACGTTTAATGTGCACAATTTAGTTCCAACCAATACGACGTTACTGTCGGATCAGGTTCGCCTTAATCAGATATTATTTAATCTATTGAGTAATTCAGTAAAATTTACCCATTATGGACAGATTGACGTTACTTTTTCGGTTGTTCAAAACAAAATAAGTAACATGGTATTGTGTATTGAAGTCAGAGATACAGGTATTGGGATATCCTCAGAAAATTTAGAAACGATTTTTGACCCATTTACACAATCGGAAAAAACATCAATAAGAGAGTACGGTGGAAGTGGTTTAGGGCTATCCATAGTTAAATTGTTAGTAGAAATGCTTGAAGGCACAATAAAAATCACCAGTGAAGAGCATGTGGGGACTAAACTGTCGCTGCATATACCCGTAGAAGAACGACGTAAATTACCTCGTGTAAGCCTTAAAATAGACAAAACTAATTCGTTAGAGCTTTTCCACCGTCAATTATCTATGCTTTTGGTCGAAGACAACAAAACCAACGCGTATATTGCGCAAGCATTTTGTAAAAAATATGGAATGATAGTCGAATGGGTACAGGATGGTGTTACGGCAATCGAATGCCTTAAGACAAATGAATATGACCTGATCATGATGGACAATCAAATGCCTAATATGGATGGTATTGAAGCCACTCAAATTATTAGAAATGAACTACACATGAAAACACCAATAATTGCATGTACAGCTGACGGTTATGAAGACACCAAAAATGCATTTTTAGAGGCTGGTGCGAACTGTGTATTAGTAAAGCCTATAAAAGAACAACCTTTACGTGAGGCGTTTATTATACTAAAAAATGATTTGTCTAATGATCTTTAGACGATGAATCAACTTTCGAAGGAGAGGTCGAGTATTTCGTACTTAAGGTCATTTTGAATCTCTATAGCTTCTTCAAACTTAATACCAATCAATAACCCACCATTCTGGCGTCGGCAGTTAACTACGCTGCACTGAGGGATATCTTTAGGAAAGTGTTCGAGTTTAGGGCTAATGGTTACAATCGAATTTTTTTCCAAAGGGAGAGCTTCTTGTAAATAGATACCGCAACCTGAAGCAGAAAGATCGCGCAGCGTACCAGTAGATTTTGTTTCTTTATGCTCAAGTGTGATTGGTATATCAAGCTTAAATCGTTTGTGCTCTCTAATAGGTTTACTTTCAAAATTATAAGGTAGACGGACAAACATTAACCAAGTTGGTCGCGATATTACGGTGATTATCTTAGTTTTGAAAGCGATGATATGACCGAGATCAGTATCCGTAATCCCCCTGACAACAGCACTTACATTACTTGTCTTACGTGTGATTAAGTCTTCGACAGCCTTTTGGCTCATATCCAACAACATAAATTGGTTTTCTTTTATACCGATTAAATTACATTGCAGGTTATATTCATCTTTAGGGCCAAATTTTATGGTAACCGTAAGACGCATACCAAACTCTAAATATTGCTTAATGTTGTTCTTTTTTTGATTTGCTGTACTCATACGTTCCTTGAATAGTATATGTCCTTACATATTCTAGATTAGACGTATTCGATTGAGTTTTGTAGGGTTATTTTCAAATTCTGAATGATTGGTTAGTGTTGTGGGTGCGGTTAGTGTTAAGTTTTGCTAAATGTGTGTATCTAAAATCGTACCTATAATGTCGTTAGATCTCTGGATTAAGCTTGCTCCAGCTTGATTATAGGTTTTAGCTTGTTGGAGTTTGTTAAGAGACTCTTGGGTAGATGGCGATGGCTTCTCCTTGTTGATACTTAAGTCATCGTTATCAATTTTGTTAAATTCTAGATTATTCATTTTTTTTGCGTCAGCTATTTCGCTCGCCGCTTCTTCGGAAAGCAATTTAGAACGCTGTATTAACTGGTAACCTGAATTGATCGAAGAAACAGACATCACAATATCCTTAGCATCTAGATAAAGAATAATAGTGTTTGTTGTTAGTTTCAAATTTTTGAATGTAAATAGGTAGTTTATTGAGTCAGACTTGCAACAGGATAGTGTATTTTTAGCAGAACAAGCTAGAGATGAGTTCAAGCTCCTCTTCATTGATCAAAGGTTCAGGTTTGTTATCGAGTTTGGTTTCTATTTCATCGTGCAACTTTTTTAGTTGCTCGTGAGACAGTAATGCAACATTTGTCTGAAATTCTTCGAATTGTTTCTGACCCATTTTATTCTCTCAACACACTTTAGATTTCATTTAACTTTTGTACGGAATACCCTACAGGACTCCTCTGATAATATAGTACGAACAATTAAACCATTTGTAAGAATAATGTCAGGAGACATCAGCTCAATGTTAAATCTTAAACGCGTATTACGTTAATACCGCGTCTTTACGATTACGCTTAGCAAGTTTGTTAGCCAAAGATTGTAACTCTGGCAACATTCGATAGATTAAATGCAGCTGTTGTAAAACCATTCTGGCGGAACCTTCCTCATCTTGACGCCATGCTGACAGTTTTGTCTCTATATCACTATAAATCTGTTCGTTGATTTGCGATTGAGTATCATTGTGTAATTGCACATACAATGCCTCTAGTAGGCCATGGATCTCTCGATGAGCTTCAAGAATGAGTAAGTGTGTTGATTGTTCGGAAATTCTTTGTCTATGAGCTCCTAAGGCGGATATATAGCTGAGAAGGGCGTGGTTCAAAGTAAGAAATCTGAAACTATCATCAACAGAAGAGCGATGCTTGCCTGGTTCGACCAACATATTTGTTATTGCGGAACTAAGTAAGGATGTCTGATTATGGGCACGTCGGCGCGCTATTCGATAAGTTAAATCATTTTGTTTGCCTAATCTGTATTGCCCAATAATCTGTGCTAAATACAATTTGTTAGCTGAAATAGATTCAGCCATCACGTTATGTAATCGCCTAGATTGCCAATCGGGTAGAATATACGTCACAGCGCCTACTGCTAATAGGCAGCCAATTAGAGTGTCCGTTAATCTAGGCATGATGACCGCGAATCCTTCACCTAATTGGTTAAAACAGAATAAAACTAAGATCGTAATAAAAGCAGTCGCGTAGCTGTAGTTGTTGACACGAAAGACGAAAAAAGCAACGCAAGAAAGTACAATAATAATTAATTGGCTTAGCATGGAAGGAAAGAGCGACAATAGAATTACGCCGACAAATAACCCAATAAGGGTGCCTATCACTCTGGAGACTAACTTTTGGCGCGTAGCGCTATAGTTTGGTTGGCATACAAAAAGAGTGGTTAGTAAGATCCAATAACCCCTTTCTATATCGAACATTTGTATGATGCCATAGCCAAGTGTTAATGCGATTGATAATCGAATAGCGTGCCTGAAAAGCAGAGATGAAGGGTTAAGGTTGGATCTAACTCTTAGCCACATCTCCTTAAGGCTATGGGCATCAGTATCATCTAGAATATCGTCATTTTCTCTATTTATCGCATCAGGGTTACTTATATTAGATAGCAGCTTTTCGATAGTGGATAGGTTGCTAAAAAGATAGTTAAGTTGTTCTAATAAAGGTTTCCAACTCGTATTATTCTGATCTTCTAGGTATTTAATTGAACGCTGAATTTCTTCAAGTGCTTGGTTTGAATCTTCCCCATGTTCGTAGACAACACCGGAGTTAATACAAAACGCAATTTTTGAACAAGCGCGAGCTTGAAGGTCGATTAAATGTTTGAATCGGAACATAATATCTGAATGAATAAAAGTGCTCCCTAAGTCCTGGTATCGATAATGGCTAGAGCTTATTCTTTCGTGAATATCTTGTGCTAAAAAATAAATCTTAAGGAAGCGATCACTTGGACCGTCGACGATTCCTCGGTTAGATCGCGAGAGTATAATTTGCTTAAAATTGTTTAGTGCGACCACTATTTCCACGTTTAATTTAGCTTCGTGAATACGATAGGGTTGTGGAGTGAGGTTAGAAATCGGGTGGAAAAGGGTTTTCTTAGCGTCAAAATAATAGGAAAGCTGTTCAAATACGGTAGCTAAACTTTGTTGTACGGGCCTTAAGGGGGCAATGCTATACCAAACTGTAGAACTAAAAAAATACCATATAGCGCCAGTGAGAAGAAGTAATGGTTGTAGCCAAAGGTTTGTACTGCTATGTGCTCCTAACATTGTATAAATAGCGATAAGCAAAGAGCCAAAGGCAATTTTTGCGTATCGAGGACCTATAGCCCCTACCATTATAAAGCCTATAGAAGATGAAAAAAGTCCAATAGCAAATAAAACAGGATGGTCAAATAAAATCTCGATAGAAAATGTAGCGATAACGAAGCAAAGTACGGTCAAGACTTGCGCTTTTATTCTACCTTTAAAATTGTCATCTGATTCTGCTAAAGCTGCAGCAATAACACCTAAAATCAAAGGCGTGGCAGTTTCTTGTAGCTCAAAGTACCAACAAGGTATAGTGACACCGAGTAAAGTGATGAGTATAAGTAGGCCATGATTAATGGCTGGATTTACCCACAACTGACGAATATTAGTTAGAAATTGCACAGAAATAAGACTTCTTAGTAGTTGCTTAATTAGATTTAAGATCTTGCTTGATTAGAGCAATAAATCAACGGAAAAATGAATATTATTTTCAAGGTTAGGTTAATCTATTTTCTTATAAGTTAACTATTGAGCATAAAATAGTTGTACTATTTCAAGCTGAAAGTATTTGATTTTGCAAAGAGTGTATAGGATATGGAATTAAAGGCGAGTGACAACGCTCAGTTTTTTGTCCAAAAAGAATACAGCCATGTATTGATTGAAGGTGAACACCTAATAATATCTTCTGGTAGCAAAGAAGAAAGAATTCCTTTTTCTATATGGAATGGTGAAATAACGATTGAACGGGGCCTTTTTTGGGGGACGTTAACGTTTTACGCACACCCTGTTGAAGAGAGTGCAACGGCTTGGTTAGTGCAGGGGTTACCATGGAGTGAATGTAAGAGCTTCTCAAACTACGCTGTAAAAGCCTATAAAGAATGGCACGCAGAGCAGTGCAGAAATCTAAAGATCTATATTCCCAAATGGCAAGAAGAGCTTAAATTGCTACAGAAACAGCCTGCTTACTTACGCGATTCAGATGTTTATGCATGGCGAGAAGAAGTGTTTGAACAGCTAAGGGCTATAAATATATCGTTAGACGAAGCTGTTCAAAGAATGCCAAATACCATGAGCGATATATTATCGTGGGTTAATGATGTTGAGCATTTAGTAGACGATAGAAACGAACGTTGGTTAGAAACAGAAAGACTCAATTGGGAAGTGCTTTTCTCACAAATTGAAACCTCGCCACTTAATATTTCACAACAGCATGCCGTTTTACTTAACAATGATAATAACTTAGTTCTCGCAGGTGCGGGTGCAGGTAAAACGAGTGTACTCACTGCTCGTATAGCGTATTTACTTCAAAGCCATCTTGCTCAACCAGATCAACTTCTTATGTTGGCTTTTGGTCGAGATGCCGTTAAAGAGATGGAGCAACGTTTAAAAATCAAGATTGGTTCTGGTGCTCTTGATGTCACCGTGAACACTTTCCATCAACTTGGGCTCAATATTATAAATAGCGTAGAACAACGTTCAGTAGAAATAAGCCCTTTTTGTACGGATTCTAAACGTAAACTTAAATGGTGTAGTGACTGGTTAAAGGTTCATTGGCAGACAGACACAAATTTAAAACGTTGGCGTAAACACCTTTCGGTATGGCCGATAGCGTATTTAAAGGGTGATGACGAACTATCTGGTCAATCAGAAAATCCAAAACTGATTAGCTGGTTAGAATGCCAGTTAGACCAACTGTGCAGTACACATCAATCTAAGAAGCAATTGCAACAAAGGTTGATAGACCAAGTTGAGTACCCAAGGTTAAATAGCGAACTCGCTTTAGTATGGCCTTGCTATCTAGCATGGCAACAAATGCTAAAAGAAGAAGATAAACTCGATTTTTATACGATGATCACTCGAGCGACTGAATACGTAGTAAAAGGGAAGTTCTCTTCACCTTGGCGCTATATTATGGTTGACGAATACCAAGATACATCCCCAGATCGTATCGCGCTTATTGACGCGCTATGCACGAACAAAAAGGGAGAGTTGCAATCGAGCCTTTTTGCTGTTGGTGATGATTGGCAATCCATCTACCAATTTGCAGGTGCTGACGTTGATCTTACTACGGGTTTTGCAGAACGCTTTGAAAGCTCGTCTGTCCACCATTTAGATACCACATATCGCTTTAATTCTATGATCGCAGAGGTGGCAAATAAGTTCATACAAAAAAATCCGAATCAATTAGAAAAAGAACTGAATAGCCATTTTATTCAAAAACAAAAGTCGATCACTATCTGTAGCAACAAACGTTTAGAAAAAGTATTAGACCAACTTCATCGGAAAGCCAAAAAGAATAAAACAGTCCTCTTGTTAGGTAGAAACCATTACCATAAACCAGAGCTACTAAGTGAATGGAAAAAAGTTTTTATAACTTAAAATTAGACTTTATGACTTGCCACGCTAGTAAAGGTAAAGAAGCTGATTATGTGTTTGTACTTTCTGTGGATGATGGTCAGTTTCCGCCAAGTCAGAGACATAAACACTTAAATATGGTGTTATGTGAAGGTAATGATAATTATGCACATGCCGAGGAAAGGCGTCTATTTTACGTTGCTATGACGAGAGCAAAAGAGCACGTATGGATTACACATGGTTCACACCCTTCTTGTTTTGTAAGTGAATTATTAAACGATGATTATCCAATTTTAATGAGTAGTTAATTAGGAGAGTTTTATGTCAAATGATATTAAACCTAGCCACAATTCCATCAACTATATCGAGTTTGCAGCAACTGAATTTGTAAAAACGAAAGCGTTTTTTAGCCGTGTATTTGACTGGACCTTTGAAGATTATGGTGAAGAGTATATGGCCTTTACTGGCATCGGTTTAACGGGTGGTTTCTACTATTCTCAAGGTGTATCTGTTCAAGAAAAAGGTGGAGCTCTACTTGTTTTTTACAGTGATAACCTAAGCAAAAGTGTTACTGAGGTTAAAGAGGCTGGTGGCATAATTAACAGAGATATATTTGAGTTTCCTGGCGGTAGGCGTTTTCATTTTATAGAACCAAGTGGCAATGAAATGGCCGTTTGGAGTGACAAATAGACACAAAATCAACAAGAAATTGAAATGAAGTGAGGGGCATTAATATGCCCCTCTTTGTTAGGTTCTGTCGGCTAAATAAGATTGGTAGTCTGGGATCTCAATAACGACTTCTTGTTCTAATAGCTTAGATTCAAACAAAAATTTAGCCGATGCACGGTTAGTTGCAACCGGGATATTCCAAACACTGGCTATTCTCAGTAGTGCTTTTACATCAGGGTCATGTGGAACCGAGTTTAGTGGATCCCAGAAAAAAATCAGCATGTCGATTTTGCCTTCAGAGATTAGCGCACCAATTTGTTGGTCGCCTCCCATAGGGCCAGATATCATACTTTTAATAGCCAAGCCGGTTTCTTTGCTTAACATGTTGCCAGTGGTGCCAGTTGCATATAAAAAGTGACTTTGTAGTTTATCTTTATTTTCTTCTACCCAACGAAGTAGCTCGGGTTTGTAATGATCGTGAGCGACCAGCGCGATGTGTTTGTGTGCTGGAATGGTTCTGGTTGTTGTTTTCATTTGTTATTCCATATTATTACAATCGATTTATAAGTTATTTGGTTAACTAGCAATTAGTAACGGCTAATGAGTTGTTTGTTATATATGCTATTGCTCATGAGTCACTGAAAATGTTGGCCTGAATTCAGAAGGAGACAGTGAATCTCGAGTAATTGTATTCTTCAATGAGTTCGGCGTTAAAGTCTCAATGGTCGGCGATTCATTTGTACTGTAAGGTATTTTGTTCAAAAAGGCGTGGGCTTGTCTTATAGAAAGTCGGCCTTGCAGGACCATTTTATCTGTTGATGTGAAAAGAACCTTGTCACGCAATAACGCTCTATATATACCGTGGCTAAAGTAAAATGAAACAAGCCGAATGTCTTTCTCTTTTCCAGCAGCCCTAACTTCACTTATAGCGGCTTCTATCGCAACGGCACTGCCTACAATGTAATCTACGGTCGTTTCTTCTAGTACTTGCTGTACTAGGTTACGTTGAAGCTCTTTGTCGTTGTCTGCCCAAAGTGTACTGACAATAGTGACATCAGAATCTTGAATAGCGTCATAGAAACCGTTATTACTTGGTTTAGTTCCACCACTCATTTTAGGGCCGGGTAACCAAGCAATTTTAACGTTTCCCGAGCCTTTAGGGTGTTGTTGCGCTAAGTATTGTCCGGCGTTATAGCCCATCCAATACCAGTCAACGCCAACGGAACCTTTGAACTGTGGTTTGTCTTGCTCGCCTAAATAAAGTTTATTGACCGTCGAAAACAGTGGGATATCGCCTATCAATTTAGGTATTTGATCCATATAGGCTTGAGGGGATACCGTCCCTAATATAATGGCATCTGCACCCCAATCGCGACAATTGGCGAGTTGCTGGCGTTGCTTGTTTAGATTTGGGTAACCGCCGGACTCGAATACTTTTAAATCGATACCATAAAGCTTACTTTCGCTAACCATACCGTAATTAACAGATAGCCAATATGAGTCTTTTAGGTGGGGGTAGATAGCGCAAATTTTTTCAGCAGCTTGAGTAACGATTGGTGTACTCAGCAACCCTAAAATTACGCAGGCGTTTCCTACAGCTAAGTTTCTAAAGCACGAGGTCATAGATAGAGAGACAGGTTATTGATATTCACCTAACAAAATATATCCTATTGTGTATAAGTTAGGAAGTATTCATTTTTAAGGCTCAAAACATGTTGTTAGCGTCAGCAAGTATTGGTAGAAAACTACTCTTGTCCTTTGCCTCTATGGCGGGCTTGCTCATTTTGGCTGTCGTCATTGGAACTTCTGGTTTTTCTTTTGTCGCAGAAACAGAAAAACAGGTAATAGATTCGTCTGTACCTGCAATGATTCAGGCAAGAGAAGTTTCTGAACAGAGTTCCCGAATTCTCTCTTCTTTAGGGGTTCTATCAAACGCCAAAACCGAAAAAGAAAGGCAACAGGCTGGTTTACTGCTTTTTGCTCAGTTAGAGAAGCTATTGGAAAAAATTAAACAACTTGGGGATAAGCCATTCGATGTGGCTATTTTAGAAAGGTTGGAAAATAGAGTTCAGGATGTGATAGACACCATTGTTGAACTTGGTGTTGTTGTAGAAGAAAAAATATTTTTAGAGCATGCAATTATTTTACAAGTTGAAGAGATGCGTCAACTTGCTGCAGAGTTAGAAACACTAACACGAACCCAAGTATTAAACACAAGTACGATAGCCGTCGCCAACGTGACTAATATTTATAATTTAATAAAAGAACAAGATAAAGAATCGGTCTATCAAGCGTTAGATAATTTGATAGAGGTAGACCTTGATCTATCTGAGCGTTTACACGAATTACATCTCCTAGCTTTTCAAATGCTTGCTCATATTGAAGAGGCAAAAACACTAACAAATTCAACTCGAATACAGCAGCTCAGAGTTGAGTTTGATCACAATGTAGAAATTATCAAACGTCGTATCCAGTCTGTAGAGGACCCGACTCGTTCTCGACAAATGCAAGCCCTTGTCAATGAATTGGAATTAAAAAAAGAAGTGTTTGATTATTTAGAACAACGATACGACAACAGTGAAAACGCGGAAAGTTTAAAAGCTCTTAACCTTACTCAATTATCTGAATTGAATAAAACAGTCAGCCTACTGGTCGATGAATCAAACAGTGATACTGCATTAGCGATAGAAGATTTAAGTGAAACACTGAATTACGCAAAATGGTCGTTGATTGTTCTGTCTCTATTTGGGTTGGTGGCGGTGAGCTTTATACTTTGGAATGTGGTTTATTTGTCGGTTGTTAAAAAGCTACACATTTATTCTGACGCTATTCGTTCGGTCGCGAAGGGAGAACTCGACTTTGATATTGACGTAAAAGGTAGCGATGAGCTTGCCCAGATGGGCAAAGCTATCGTTACTGCACGAGATACGGCAGAGAAACTTCAAACTGTAGCCGCAAGTGAAGCATTAGCTAAAACTGAGCTGGAAGATCATAAAGCGCACCTTGAGCAAACCATAACTGAGCGGACAAAGCAGCTTAGAACAACCAATGATAAGTTAAACCAAGAGGTGTCAAAACATAACCTAGCTAGATTGGAAGCCGAGCAAGCTAACCGAGCTAAAACGGCTTTTCTTTCAACGATGAGCCACGAAATTAGGACACCAATGAATGGTGTACTTGGTACAGCAACGCTTTTAGGTGAAACCCCACTTAATAGTAAACAAGAGCAATATGTCGATGTTATTAATAGAAGTGGGACAGCATTGCTCGGCATATTAAATGATGTGCTCGATTATTCAAAAATTGAAGCTGGTTTCTTAGAAATACGGAAAGAAGCCTTTAACCTTTTTGAACTTGTTACTGATGCTTATCAACTTCAAAGAAGTAATGCCTTGGAAAAAAACTCGATTTTTCCATGCATGTTGATAAGGAAGCTAGGGGTTACTGGTTTGGCGACGCGACGCGAATAACGCAGGTTCTAAATAATTTAATTAGTAACGCTATTAAATTTACGTCATACGGTGGCGTGAGTGTAAATGTCTCAATGGATGAACGCAACGAAGGTTACGTGTTGTTTCGAGTAATAGACACCGGTGTCGGTATTTCAGAACAGGATAAGGATAAACTGTTTGATGCCTTTACCCAAGTTGGTAGTGCAAAAGCGAAATTGGGGGGCACAGGGTTAGGATTAGCGATTAGTAACAAGATAGTGACGGCATTACATGGTTATCTAGAGGTAGGTTCACAACTAAACCAAGGAAGTGTTTTTAGCTTTTCTATCCCCTTAGAACCTGCAAAGGAAATCACGACAGAGCAATCATCAGCAAGGTCAGAAAACAACCTCATTGCCAATATAATCATGGTAGAAGACAATCCTGTTAATCGTCTTGTAGCCGAAGGCTTTTTAACAAATCATGGGCACAAAGTCGTTATTGCTGAAAATGGAGAGCAAGCGAAGTCTATTTTCAAACAGCAAAAATTTGATATTGCTTTGTTAGATATAAACCTTCCAGATTGTAATGGTGTCGAGCTATTAGCTGACTTAAAGGCAATCGAAATGACTGGACTTATTGATGAAAGCCAACGTATACCGATGGTCGCAATTTCTGCGCATGTATTTAATGAAGAAGTTCAAGGTTACTTAAATGCGGGCTTTGACGCTTATTTGTCAAAACCAATCGACAAAAATAAATTGCTTAATCTCGTCCAATCAACTCTAGAAGGAAGAATAATGCAATTGCCACAGCAATTATGTAATCCAGTAGACTCGAAGACATTGGTTGATTCTCGAGTATTAGAAGCAGATAGAGAAGTATTGGGGAATGAAAAAGTAAGTGAGTTAATTTCACTATTTGAAAACAGTAGCAGCACCATTATCAACCAAATTGATGAAGCGGTAACGGAATTAAAACCCGACTTGGTAAAGCAGTTAGCGCATAAATTAAAGGGTTCAGCGGGTTCGATGGGAATGAACGCACTTCATATTCAATGTCTTGAAGTAGAAGCTGACCAATCTCCTATTGATAAGTATTTGGAGCAACGTGATTTGATAGTTTTGACCCTAGAAAAGTCGATTTCAATGGTTAAATCATAGATATGACCTAGATCACCTGCATGAGTCTTATTACCACTGTTTTTGTATATAATTAGTTATCTTTGATCAACATTTTATAGCATTTTAATTGTTATAGTCTCTGCCGTTAGTTTTCACTTAGTATACGAATAGGCAAACAGAGCTGTAAGGTCGAAAAATGATAGCGTTAAAAGAAGCGTATAAAGCTGGCTTGCTACAGAAAAAATACTGGATGAATAATATTTTGTCTGGTGTCATCGTTGGTGTTGTCGCTTTGCCTTTGGCAATGGCATTTGCTATCGCATCTGGCGCGAAACCTGAGCAGGGTATTTACACGGCTATTATAGCCGGTTTTTGTGTGTCTATATTTGGTGGTAGTCGACTACAGATAGCAGGACCTACTGGTGCCTTCATCGTTATATTGTCGGGTATTACGGCTGAACACGGTATTATAGGGTTGCAAATTGCCACTTTTATGGCCGGAATAATATTGTTCATCTTTGGTCTGACAAAACTTGGTTCTATTATAAAGTTTATTCCTGCCCCTGTTATTGTCGGATTTACTGCAGGTATCGGGGTCATTATATGGGTAGGCCAATGGCGTGATTTTTTTGGATTACCAGCGGTAACAGGAGAACATTTTCACCAAAAGATAGTTATGCTCATTCAGTTGCTTCCGCAGTTTCATTTAACAACAACATTATTTGGTGTTACATCGTTATTGCTTCTAATAGTGTGCCCAAAGCTTCCCAGGGTTAATAAAATCCCTGCTCCTTTGATTGCTTTAGTCCTTGCAACAGCTTCTCAAGCAATATTCCAATTTGATGGTATTAAAACAATAGGAACAGCGTTTGGTGGTATTCCACTAGGTTTGCCTTCATTTGAACCTTTAAGTTTTGAGTGGAGTCAGGTGATTACTCTTATTGGTCCTGCATTTGCTATTGCGATGCTTGGTGCAATAGAATCGTTGCTCTCTGCTGTTGTAGCTGATGGTATGGTTGGAACCAAACATAACTCCAACCAAGAATTAGTAGGGCAGGGAATCGCAAATATGGTATCGCCTTTGTTTGGTGGCTTTGCTGCAACGGGGGCAATAGCACGCACAGCGACAAATATTCGTAATGGTGGTAATAGCCCTCTTGCAGGGATTGTACATGCCATAACTCTTGGTATTGTGGTTTTGGTTCTTGCTCCTTTAGCTGACAACATACCTTTAGCAACTTTAGCTGCAATTCTATTTGTCGTTGCATGGAATATGAGCGAAGCAAAACACTTTGTTAAGATGATGCGAACGGCACCTCAAGCCGATATAGTTGTCCTGCTTATCACATTCACATTAACTATTTTCGCCGATCTAGTTGTTGCCGTTAATATCGGTGTCATTCTCGCGACGCTTCATTTTTTACGTCGTATGGCATCAAGTGTCGAAGTGTCTATGCAGTCATCAGAACTAATCAATAGTGAAAGAGTATTAACAGGCATTTCATCACTTCCTAAAGACACTATTGTTTATAACGTTGATGGCCCTTTCTTTTTTGGTGCGGTTGATAGTTTAGAGCGAACATTGTCAGAGACCAAAACTGAACCAGAATATTTAGTTATTCGATTAAAGTGGGTTCCTTTTATCGACATAACGGGGATAGAAGCTTTAGACAAAGTTATAAGAGAATTACAGCGCCGAGGAATCCGCGTTATGGTTTCAGGAGCTAACTCAAGAGTTGAGAAAAAACTGGAAAAGGCAGGTGTTCTTGAACTCATCGGTGACTATTATTACTTTGACTCTTTTGACGACGCGATAAAGGCAATACGAGAAAGGCAAGTAGTTTAAGTGTATAGGCGTATAGATTTTTTCAGAATCGATAGAGTTGACAATAGGTAGTAAAGCTCTTTATTCTCCTTTCTGAATTCGAACCTTGTAGCCTTTCATGAACAAAATAAAAAACACCTCTTTTAAAAAGCGCTCGATTGATACGAAAACCGCCATCCAGGTTAAAATCGTAAGCAGTCCGGCTGGACTACACCCAAAAAACAAACATCATGGGCGCTACAATTTTGAACATCTGGTGAAGGCACTGCCCGAATTGGAAAGGGTTATAACTAATAATCCTAGAGGTGAGCACAGTATTGATTTTTCAAACCCTTTGGCCGTTAAACTACTCAATAAAGCGTTGCTTTGTCGATATTATGATGTCAAAACCTGGGATATTCCGGAAGGGTATTTATGCCCTCCAATCCCGGGTCGTGCTGACTATATTCATCGCGTCGCGGATTTGCTTCGTAATGAAAGTAAAGGGCTGAAGCATCATCTTGTTCGCGTCTTGGATATCGGCGTCGGTGCTAATTGTATTTATCCTATTATCGGTGTGGTTGATTATAAGTGGAGTGTGGTTGCAAGCGACATTGATCCTGTTTCGATTCACTCTGCAAAGGAGATAGTGACAAATAATTTACCACTTAAAGGCAAGATTGAATGTCGACTTCAAACTGACAGCAAGAATTTCTTCCAAAATATCATATTACCAGGTGAATATTACGACATCACAACTTGCAATCCACCTTTTCATAAATCACTTTCAGATGCTCAGCAAGGTACGGATAGGAAAATAAAAAACTTAGCATTAAACCGTCAAAAGCGAGGGAAATCAGCAAATATAGTAGCCGAAAAAACGCAACCAGCACTTAATTTTGGTGGGCAAAAAGCTGAGTTATGGTGTACTGGTGGCGAGGCGGAGTTTGTTAAGAATATGGTGTTAGAAAGTCGAGAGTTCGCTGACCAAGTACTTTGGTTTTCTACACTTATTTCCAAAAAAGAAAATGTCCGATGGATGAAGAAAAACTTAGAAAAAGTAAATGCTATCGATGTACAGATTCTAGAAATGAGTCAAGGACAAAAAGTAAGTCGAATTGTTGCGTGGACGTTTAAAACTCACCAGCAAAGACAGCAATGGTTAAAATTAAAAAGTTAACGGCGTTTAATCATATGCTGATGGTCTGCCACGCAGCGCTTTGGTTTTTCCTTTAAGTACTTTTTTGTCTACTCTTTTTCGTTGAGATGAACGTGTTGGTCGAGTAGCTCTGCGTGCTTTATCTATATGAGAAACGGATATGATAAGTTCTTTCAGTCTATTAAGAGCATCTTCTCGGTTTTTCTCTTGAGTCCGAAATTGTTGGGCTTTAATGATGATCACCCCTTCTTTGGTAATTCGGCTGTCTTTCATATTTAATAAACGCTGTTTATAGAAATCGGGAAGTGTCGAATGTATAACGTCAAATCGCAGGTGTATCGCACTTGCAACTTTATTTACGTTTTGACCACCTGCACCCTGTGAGCGTATAGCGGTTAGTTGAATTTCCCAGTCGGAAATTTCGACAGTGTTTGAGATTTTTAGCATTCATGTTTCCGTAGATTTAATAGATTCTCTGTTGTTTGAAATATGGTAGAGTTTTGTGATAGTTAACAATTTTACAGGAAAAGTAGGATGAATATTGATCTTTCCCAATATGAAGGTGTGATTTTTGATATGGACGGTACGTTAATTGACACTATGCCAGCACATCTTGATGCATGGGAGACAACTGCCACGGAGTTTGGCTTTCCGTATGACAGAGATTGGATTCACGGTTTAGGGGGCAAACCAAGCCCTGCAATAGCAAGAGAAATTAGTATTCGCTACGGTGTCGAATTAGATTATCAGGCGGTCGCAAACTTTAAAATGACTACGTTTTCGTCTTTGGAAGAGCAGGGCAATGTTATTCGTCATACGTTTGATGTACTTAAGAAGGTTCATGGAAACAAAAAACTGGCGCTTGGTACCGGAAGTCAAAGACACAATGCGATAAGGCTGTTAGAGGAGCGTGATTTAATGGCTTATTTTGACTCTATTGTCACTGCATCGGATGTTGTTAATTTTAAACCGTGCCCAGATACCTTCGTACAAGCTGCGCAAAACATGGGATTAGAACCAGCATCTTGTGTTGTATTTGAAGATACAGAGTTAGGAAAACAAGCTGCACATGCAGCGAAGATGGATTGCATTTTAGTTCTTGCTGATGGATTTGAACTACGTCCATTTACTGGATAAGAAAAAAGCAATACAAAAAACAATAAGCCATTTTAAAGGCTTATTGTTTTGAGATACTAATTTATATTGTATCGTTATTGTATTTCGAGCAATTCAACATCAAAAATTAGAGTAGAAGAAGGAGGAATAGGTCCCGTCCCGTTTTTCCCATAGCCGAGAGTGCTCGGTACAAACAGACGTATTTTTTGCCCAACAACCATTGTTTGGACACCTTCTTGCCAACCTTTAATTACCTGATTTAGGCCGAAAGATATAGGCTCATTTCGTTCTACTGAACTATCAAAAACGGTACCATCGATTAATGTGCCATGGTAATGGACTTTGACTTTGCTCGTTGCTGTCGGGTGCTCGGTTCCGGTGCCTTCTTGCAATATTTTGTACTGAAGACCGCTTTCTGTCGTTATTACACCTTCTTCTTTAGCGTTACTCTCTAAAAATGTTTGTCCGGTAGTAAAGTTTTCGTCGGCAGCCTTGTGATTGTTCCATGTGCGATAGATAAAAAACGCGGCAAGTACAAAAATAACGATAGGAAAGATAATTTTAGACACAAGAGTTCCTTATGATTCAGATTTAGATAGTAGGTAGTTAATGGTGGCCGCAAGATCTGGTATATCTTTGTGACCTTCAGAGATAAGTAAATATTTACCGTTGATAATAAAACTAGGTACAGAGTTGATATCTGCTTTTCTTGATACTTCGTCGGCAAATGTCAAATGCTGCTCCATGTCACTTACGTGTGAATTATCAAAATTATACGGGCTGATCAGACCTCGAGATACAAAAACCTCTTCAATTCGAGCTTGTTTTTGCTCCATTGTGCCTTCTTGCTGCTGTACAACTTCAAATAAGGCTGCCATCAAGTCGTGGTCTGGCTGTTTATCTAATTGCATCACGGCAGCATAATAAAGCATGGCACTAACTTGTGCACTTTGATTAAATGTGACGTGTACTTTGCCGATTTTTTGATTGGTAAGGGATTCAATTTCAGGTAACGAAGCCTCCATATTACGACAATGACCACAGGTTAAAGAAAAAACTTCAGTAATAGGGGCTAGCTTTAGTGAAGATAAGTCGTTTGGTAACACACTGTATTGTTTGCCAAGCTCAGGGGTATTGTTGTCACTACAGGCTACAGTGAACAAAGTGAAAACCACCAAAAGAAAAGATTTAGTAATATTAATTAACATGCAAAAGGCCGATGAGTGGAATATACGGCCAATTCTACAGTCTGGACGCAGCTTAGAAAAGAACCCGATAATAAAATTGGACTAACTTTAAGAAATAATTGTATATGCTATAAAGAAATAGAGATTTAAGCCGATATATTTTTGATAAGAACGTTTTTTCTTGGATGATGGTATGAGATTGATAGTCAGTGTGTTTATCGTAGCGTTAGTTGGCTGTGGGGCAATGGAAGAGTATTCAACACTCGATGTTGCTCCTCTAAGTGACGACCAATTACGCCATCCTGAGTGGGCAGAAAATAGCACTTCCACTGCAAATCAAAATGCAGTTGAAGGTCCTTATGGTCAAAGACGAAGTGACAATATGGACTCACTGGTGAACTTTCTATCTCAGCAAGGTATTGCCTATGAAGTACTTTCTGGTGGGCATACGATGATAAAACTGCGACAAAAAATCAACTTTAATACTGGGTCCGCCTCCGTATCTCCTGCTTCTCAAGATTGGTTATCAAAATTAGGCCTATTTTTGTCAGGTTACTCTAATGTGGACATCGTAATAGATGGGCACACTGATAATACTGGCAACCTTTCAAATAATGAGCTTTTATCCCAAAAACGAGCTTCTGAAGTTAAGTTGCAGTTACTTAACAACTCGATCCATCCCAATAATGTCTTTACCCGAGGTTATGGTGAATATATGCCGGAGTGTACAAACGGGACCAACTCGGGCAAAGCTTGTAATCGCAGAGCGGAATTGACATTAATCTTGGCTGATTACTAGAAATGCGACTTTAGATTACTGACTTATTGATAGTTTCAATGTTTATGTCGTAATATATATGCATCCCAAATGCATCATTGGGTGGTTACAAATATAATAATAGGATGCAACAACAAAGAAAAACCTTCGATTCAAAATACAATATTCAAAGAGAACTCAGATGGTGAACTATAAAAATACAGGTGTTGGCTTTCAACTTAGGTTGATCATATCTGTTTGTCTTATTATTGCATTCGTGATAATTGGTGTCGTGGCATACAAGAATGCATCTAAAGTACTATTCGATAAAACATTAACCGAACATCAAAATCGTATTGAATCACTTTCACAAGTTTTAGAAGGTGAATTTAATACACTTTTGTCCAGTGCAGAAAAGCTTGAATCTGCGTTTAGAAATGGCTATTTGTCTGGCATCTACCTAGAAACTTCAGAAGTAGAATTTAAAGGGCATATGTTCCGTGACATAACCCATTTTGGAGAGTCATTGATAGGCGACACCAAGCTTGTGGATGCGTTTACTCGTGATACTGGTGCCATCGCAACACTTTTTGCCCCTTCTGGCGATGACTTTATTAGAGTATCTACATCGTTAAAAAACCAGGCCGGTGAGCGCGCGACGGGGACATTGTTAGGCAAAAACCACCCTGGTTATAATAACCTTGTAAATGGGAAACCGTTTTATTCTGAAGTAGAGTTATTTGGTAATCTTTATCTAACCTACTATGCACCAATTATTTCTAGTGACAGCACTCTGTTAGGCCTGTCGTTTATTGGCTTGCCAGTTGATCAAGTGACTCAAGAGGCTTTTTCTAAACTTGGCAGGATCACTTGGGGCGATACCGGTTATACCTTTATTGTTGATAACGAAGATGATCATCGAGGGGAGTTTTTATTCCACCCGAAATGGAAAAAATCGGATCCAGTGATACAAAGGTTTGTTGATGCAGATGGAAATCAACCTTTAAAAGACATTTTCAATGAATCAACGGGCGTCGCTATATACCCGCATACAGTGAGTGGGCAAACCGGTGACAAATACGTTGTGTATACGGACGTTGCGGGTTGGAATTGGAAGATTCTTGGTGGTACCTATGTTGATGAAGTAACCAAAGAAAGCGCTGAGTTACTTAAAATCATCGTAGTCGTTTCTGCTTTAGTCGGCGTATTTACTTTCTTGATAGTTACTTACTTTCTAAATCGAAGAATTGTCAAACCGTTAGTTCAATTGACAGGAAGTGTAGAAAGGCTTGGGAAAGGTGAAGTAAGTCTTAAAATCAAAAGCGAAGACAGTAACACAAAGAATGAAATTTTCCGTTTAACTAATGGTGTATCTACGATGGCATCCCAGTTGGACAGCTTGGTCTCTGAAATTAGACAGACAAGTGATTTGGTATCTTCCCAAGCACAGAGTGTGTCAAATGATGCGAATCAATCATTGCAACAATCGGAAGCACAACAGATGCGCGTTGAACAAGTCGTCACCGCGATTGAAGAAATGGCAACATCAGCTCAGTCGGTTGCAGAGCAAGTGGAAAGTATTGCTCTTAACGCAAAAGAGGCCGATGAGTCTAGCCAGTCGGGTATGTCTTTAGTCGAAAAAATGTGTATTGATATTTCAGATCTTAATGACTTGTTAGATAGCTCCGCCGAAGCGATAGAATCCGTTGCTAAAGAGAGCGAAAGTATACAAGCAGTAACGAAAATGATCGATGAAATTGCAGACCAAACTAATCTCTTAGCATTGAATGCAGCCATTGAAGCTGCTAGAGCCGGAGAACACGGTAGGGGCTTTGCGGTAGTCGCTGATGAAGTAAGAACACTTGCCCATAGAACGCAAAATTCTGTACAAGAAGTAGTATCTATTATTGGCCATTTAAAAACGTCAACATCAGGGGCTGTTGAATTGATGAAGACAAGTCAGGAAAACGCGAACTTAGTTATTGAACAGGCGGGTGAAGCAGGAATGGCATTGGAATCGATAGTTGAGCAAGTAGGTTCTATATCGTCTCAATCAGAAACCATCGCTGCAACCTCAGAAGAGCAAGCGCAAGTTTCGCAGGAAATAGCCGAAAATGTATCCGATATTAGTGAATTGAATGAGCAAACTCGAGACGTTTCGTCACAAACATCGCAAAGCTCCGAGACCCTAAAACGCCAATCAAGCGACTTAAAACATCAAGTGGATTTTTTCAGTTAATAGTTAGGTTAGACAATAGAATGTTATTAAGGGATTGGTTATGGCCAATCCCTTATTTTTTTAGAAAAAGGTAAAGCCTTTATTGAGCCACTGTCGTTTGTGTTGGTTCAATATATGCTTTTGTTCCCCAAAGTGGCACAGTAGAAAGACTATGTTTGAAACTTCCTTCGGTCTCTTTGGTTGTATAAGACAAGTAGAGTAGGGTCTGGTTTTCTGCATCGTAGATGCGTCTAACTTTCATCGTTTTGAAGAAGATACTTTTAGATTGTTTGAAGACAACCTCTCCGGATTTACTTTTATCTATAGTTGCGATCATCTCAGGCGTAATTTCGCCAGTTTGACGACAGGAAATAGAACTATCGCTAGGGTCAGAGAAGCTAAGATTTGCTTCGATAGAAGCGATATGGCAAGTCACACCAGAAATTTTATCATCGTCCAAGTTGGATATTTTAATGTCTTTCAAGGTAAACCAGCCAAGCCCTACATCACCTACTTCGTTGTCTGAGCAGCCTACAGCTAACAATGCAACCATACTGGCGACTAAAATTCGTTTTTTCATCATCAATCCTAGATCTGAACATAATGAATAAGTCTAACATACAGAGCCTCATTATTAATCTCTAAAAAACAAAGAGTAGACAAACACTAAAAGTGTAGGCTAACTTGCGATTCGATTGGTGTTTACCGTAATTGGAGTAAATAGATAAAAATGAAGCTCCAATTAAGACAGATAAACGGTCGGGTACTTGTTGATGACATTCATGCTCTGTATGCTGTGTTCTTCTAACTCAGGCTCAAGAATGTGTAGTCGCGATTTATACGAGATTTGAGAACAATACCGCTCATTAGATTTGAATTAAATTAATATGATTTCAAAAATAGAATTAGTTGAAAAAAAACACCGCTGGTTATTAGCCCAAGTTGACGTTGATTTTCCAACCCCAGAGAGCATTTTGGGCAGGGATTTATATATTGAACGAGAGAAATCAACACAATATAGAGAATTAGCATCACTAAACACCGAGCATCAAATCGAGTCAGTGTTAGATGAGGTTTATTTAGTAGATTTCCATAGATTAACGATAATGTTTGCTCAATTACAATCCAAATTCTGGCTAGAGACAAAAGAACAAAATCATGTGTTGGAGTTTTTTGCTCAGATTGTTCTTTCAGAAAGCCACGATTTATATGTAGGGTTCAAATCGACTCATGCAATTATTTGTGGTATTGCAACACGGTCTAACCAAGAATTGTTGATATCAGATTTAATTTCTGAAGATGCTAATCCTATTGCCATCGATCATTTTATCAACTCGATTGTAAAAAGGTACGTTAAACAAGAATCTATTAGCAAAGTAATAGTACCTATCGCTTAAATTTTTTCGTTTGTTTTTTAGTCGTTATTTCTCTATTAAAGTGATCGGTCCTAAACTTCCTACGATAATAACGTGCCTGACCGCCATTCTTCCTTGTTACTTCTTGTTCTTTCTTTTTCTCAACTCATTATTAGAAGATAGTAAATCAGACGATTCTACTGCGAAACAGATAAAAAGCTGTTTCGATAGTGGCCATAGATACGTCATAATCTTTGTTAAACAACGCATGCAGGGGGCTCAATGGGGCAGATTATAAGCAACACTAAGTGTGTTATTTTTGACTGTGACGGCGTTCTAGTCGATAGCGAAAAGTTATGCTGTAAGGCCTTAGTAAATGTGTTCTCCACCTATGCAGAAAAGTTTGATTTTGAAGACTGCATGAAACACTTCGAAGGTGGCAAAGTAGCCGATATTTTAACAGCAACAATGGAGCGTCTTAACATTAATGTCTCTTTAGATGTTGTAGAACCTATATATCGAGAGCAAGTACGGCATCTATTTAGTAACGAATTACAGCCAGTCAGTGGGATTAACCCATTACTTGATCGCTTAACCGAGAAGGATATTCAATATTGCGTTGTTTCAAACAGTCCAAAGAATAAAATTGAGTCTTCACTTGAAATGACCGGATTGCTCCAGCGGTTTGAAGGTAAGGTTTATTCTGCTTTTGAAGCGAACAGTTGGAAGCCAGATCCTGATTTATTACTTTATGCTGCAATGAGCATGGGGTATTCCCCAAGCGAATGTGTGTACATTGATGACACAGAAAAAGGCGTCATTGCCGGTCTCAACGCAGGTATTCAAACTATTCACTTTAAATCGAGTATATATAGCCCGTTAATTGACGGTGACACCATAGAAATTGAAAGTATGACTGAGCTTGACGATTTAATTAGTTAAAAGAAGGGTTGAGGCTGACATTGTCGTTTGATATGAAAAAACGACCACGAATTACGCTTAGTTTCCGCGGTCGTATTTAGTCATCGTTATTTCAAAAACCAGCATTGTGCTGGTTTTTTTGTTTTTATACTTAAGACAACCAAAAGTGTAAGGGTTTTGTAACGAATGACATAAATAATTACAAATTAAGTGTAAAAAATATGCTGTTACAATTACTTAACTTATTTCTATTGGTGGATAAATAAGTCGTAATAACAGATTGTTACAGATGATTTATGTTAATTAAATGTAATTAATAACGTGAGTAAATAAAAGGTTCAGAGATATTTGCATAACAGGGGTTGTTTTTTGAACGAAAACAGGCAAAATGCTCTGGAAAATAAGATTCCATTTATGAAAGGATGCCCTAAGTAGTCGTATGAGAGGTAAATTATGAAACTTTTTCTGGTTTTGATGGCTTCAATTTCTGCCGGTGTAGTATCAGCGGATCACTTGCATTCTTTTATGTTGGGTTTGACTGTCGCATCGTTAGCCGTCGGTAGTTGTTATTGGTTTGCATTTAGGACGACACGTTTTCCTGAGTTGGCCTTATTGCTGTTGTTGTGTGGCATTTTTTCAAAGCTGATAATCACCACCATTGGTATTGCTATTGGTGTGCACACATCAATAATCACTTCCCCATTAGTTTTTGCATTGTCTTACCTGTTTTTCTCTTTGGTGGTTACCTTTTTGTGGTTCAGCTACCGAGACAGCATAACGAAAGTACCCGCTAATAAAGTGAAAGTAACTACAGCCTAACGTTAGCGTTTACCTAACAGCTAAAAGTCAGCAAAATGCTGGCTTTTTTTGTGTCTAAATGTCGACAAGAGAATGATTATTAGACTATGGTCCAACTGCTTTATTTACCATTCAAAGATAAAATAGTGATGTGTAAGTCGGATAAGTTAAGGATAAGTCATGGAAGGCAGTCTATTTTGGATTGAAAAAGGTTTTCTGGTATTTGGTATTGTTTTCGTGATGACAAGTATCCTTTTATACGGAAAAAGAAGTAGTGATTGGAAAGGGGTTGTAACTATGTTTTATAAGCGTGTTCCTTTATCAATTGCAGAGTATAAATGGTATCGCCTTGGCATATCTTTGGTTGTTTTCGCCGTTATACTTCGGGTGCTGGTCCTTACCCTTTGGCCACAATAAACTCGTAACTGAATAACCAAGCTAAATATTTTAATTAAGTCAGCCAAATTGAGGCTGACTTTTTTGCATTAATCGCTAATTACTGCAATGCTTTGTTATATATCTGGTAAGATATTGTTATATAAATCAGTGCAAAAATAATGGTGGTATATGTCCTATCCAGTTCTTATCTGTGATGATTCTGCTTTAGCCCGAAAACAGATGGCTCGCTCGCTACCTGCTTCCTTGAATGCCGAGATTACTTTTGCCATTAATGGATTAGACGCATTAGAAAAGCTTGAACAGCAAGAATTTAAACTTATGTTTTTAGACTTAACCATGCCTGAGTTGGATGGTTTTGGTACGTTAGAGCAGATACAAAAGCGTAAAATTGATATCGATGTTGTCGTCGTGTCTGGCGATATACAACCAAAAGCAAAACAAAAAGTTGAACAATTAGGCGCGAGAGACTTTATTCAAAAACCGATGGATAAAGAGCATTTAAAAGCTGTATTGCGCGCTCTTGTTAAGACAGAGGAAATACCTCTCGTTGCTTCCAATAAACCAACTGAACTCCCAATTTTGAAGAGGAGAGATGTTTATATGGAAGTGGCTAACGTATCTATAGGTCGAGCAGCAGATGCGCTAGCTAGGCACTTTGATGTATTTGTCCATCTACCTTTGCCGAATGTAAATATTTTCGAGGTAACAGAGTTACATATGGCACTAATCGATCTCGCTGATAATGACCAAGTTTCCGGTGTCTGTCAGGGCTTTAGTGGAGAAGGTATCGCGGGTGAAGCATTGGTTCTATTGAGTGACTCTAGCATTTCTGATTTGAAACGTTTGATGAAAGTCCCAGCAGATAGCGTAGAGCTTGAAGAACTTGAACTACTTATGGATGTCTCCAATATATTGGTTGGTTCCTTTTTAAATGGTTTGGGTCAGCAAGCTGAAGTACGCTTTTTCCAAGGACAGCCTGTACTTCTTGGTCAGCACATACCTATTCAATCAGTAATAGAATCTACATCTGGATCGTTCCAAAAAACCATGACATTTGAAGTGAGTTACAACATCGATAATACTAGTATTAGGTGTGACTTGTTGTTTATGTTTGTTGATGAATCCTTACCAATTTTAGATAACAAACTTTCTTATCTTATGGAGGATTTTTAATGATAGGGTTACCCGCTGAATTTGAGCAATTTCATTGGATGGTAGATATGGTCCAAAACGTAGACTTGGGTCTTGTTGTTTTGGATAAAGATTTTAATATTCAAGTGTGGAATGGCTTTATGATACACCACAGCGGAAAACAGGCACATGATGTTATAGGTCAGTCTATATTCGATGTATTCCCTGAAATTCCTCAAGAGTGGTTTTTAATCAAGGCAAAGCCAGTTTTTGACCTAGGTTGCCGTAGCTTTATTACCTGGAGACAAAGACCCTACTTGTTTAAATGTAGGAACGTAAGACCCATAACCCAACAAGCTGATTATATGTATCAGAATGTGACTTTAAATCCAATGAGAACTCCAACAGGAGAGATTAAATCACTGTTTCTGTCGATTCAAGACGCAACAGCAGAAGCGATGATGGACATCAAATAAGATGAAGTAGGGAGTAGTCATTGTGGTAATGCAAGCAAAAGCTTTATACACCGCGCAGCAGGTAAAAGAAGGCGAGCAAAAGTTAAGTACTGAGCTTGGTATCGAAATGTTCGAATTGATGGAAAGAGCCGGTAAGGCAGTATTTGAACATATTAAACGTTGCTATCCAAATAATCACAATATCCATATTTTTTGCGGTTCAGGTAATAACGGTGGTGATGGATACATTAGCGCTCGACTCGCCAAAGCTTCAGGTTACAACGTCACCTTGGTGCATATAGGTGATCTTAATCGTGTAAAAGGCGATGCAAAAATAGCACAAGAAAAATGGTCTCGTGCTGGTGGCAAGATAGAAACGTTGGAAGAAGTTACATCTAAACAATGCGATCTAATCGTAGACGCTTTACTCGGTACCGGTTTCGAAGGTGAACTGAGCATAGAGTATGCTCAAGTGATCAGCCATATTAATCTTAGCGACGCTGATGCGGTTTCTATCGACGTACCATCTGGGCTTTGTTCCGATACTGGTTTTGTCTCTGGGGAATGTGTCGAGGCGACACATACGGTGTCTCTTATTGGCCTGAAAAGAGGTCTTTTTACTGGGTTATCAGCAAACTATACCGGTGAAATTGTGTTTTCTGGCTTAGGAGTTTCTGATGCATTTAATAAAGAAAACCCGACTAACATCAGTTTAATCTCTAAAGCTGAAGTTAATCAACATCTCACTAAGCGTCCTAAAGCCTCCCATAAAGGAAACTTTGGACGTGTACTCTGTTTAGGTGGAGACAGAGGCATGTTTGGTGCGATACGTCTAACATCCGAAGCCTGTGCTCGCGTTGGTGCGGGTATCACAAGAGTTGTCACGCAACCAGAAAATGTATCGGCATTGGTTAGCGCACGGCCTGAAATAATGGTCTTCGATTGGCGTGGAAATAGCAATGAAATTAACGACCATCTCTGGTGGACGGACGTTATCGCATTAGGACCCGGGCTTGGTAACTCAAGTTGGGGGCGTTCACTTGTTGGTTATTCTAGAACAGTGGAAAAGCCGATTGTTGTTGATGCTGATGGTCTTAATTTGTTAGCTAAAACACCAGACTTTAATAGTCGTAGAGTGATAACACCACATCCTGGAGAGGCCGCTAAGCTGTTAAACTCAACCACATTAGAGATAGAGCGAGACCGTTTTGCAAGTGCTAAAAAATTACAGCTGAAATATGGTGGCGTTGTGGTTTTAAAAGGGGCTGGGACGGTTGTTTACGATGGCGATGCATATTGGGTATGTAAAAATGGTAATCCTGGAATGGCAACAGGTGGTATGGGCGATGTATTGACCGGAATTATAGCGGGCTTAATAGCACAAGGCTTATCTCTCGCTGTAGCAGCCCGAGTCGGCGTTTGGATTCATGCGACCGCTGCAGATATATGTGCAGAAGCTGATGGTGAGCGAGGATTGCTAGCGGCTGACTTATTTGTTCCTTTAAGGTGTTTGGCGAACGGTTTGTAGCCTAAAGATACGTCAATTTTTAGAAAGAGCGGTTGATCAAAAGATAACCGCTTTTTTGGTTTTCAGACATCATATTTAGTTTTGTCACCAATATCAAAGTGTCTCGGCATGCGCCATTTTGCAATACTTACAACTAGGAATAGTAGTGAGGATAGGGTGGCTAGTATTTTACTCGCTAAGTCTGCGTCGATCTGTAAACAAAACCATAATGCTGCGAGTAATAAAGGCTGGAAGGGTAAGCCAGGGACTTTGAAACAGAAATACTCTTTAAAGCAGAGGCCTCCAAGGGTAATAAATGCCCCCCATTCCTATTTCGGGAAAGCCTAACAATACGAAGATCAATCCAATCCATGTGGCCATTTGCAAAAGAAGTCTGAATGGTTTCATGTATATATGGAGAGACGAAGCACACATTATTGCACATATAAAGACTAGGTTTTCTATGCGGTAATCTATCGCCCACGGCAATAATGCGATAACAGGAAAACAGAACGTAAAACCTAATCGGTAGATGATAACGGTTAAATGATCGAGCCAATCCATTTCCGATTTAATATGTGGATCTGCCATAACAAACATCCTATTTGACAAAAAACATGCGTGATAAACCGTATTGTCTTACTTACTGAAAATTAATTTTTGATATAAAACAATGAAGGTCAGTTTGATTACTTAAACTATCACTTAAAGTTGACTAGTTGCGCGACGTAAAAACAGCCCATGTTGATAGAGTCGGTTTGATCAGGTAAAAGTGTTTCCTTGCATATAATTCATTGAAAAATATAACTTAATTTGAATTATTTGCGTGGCTAACGTGAAGTAAACAGAGTTGTGAATTTGGAATCTTTGTAAGGATATCATAAAAATTTTTCAATTATCAGACTTGTCAGGCCGATTTCGAGGCCTATAATACTGAAAACCGGAGCGTCTGCCAACGCTCCGGTTTTTTTGTGCCTGAAAGTTGGAAACCTTCTGCCAAAGGTAACCAAAATCGTACAAGTATTAACGCTTGGTTTAAGGCACATAGTCACTGAAACAAGGAATTGCACAATGCGTATCGAACAAGAACTTAAGCTCGGCTTCAAAGATGTATTGTTTCGCCCTAAGCGATCAACGTTAAAAAGTCGTTCTCAAGTAAACTTAACCCGCGACTTTACATTTAAGCATAGCGGTCGTCAATGGTCAGGTGTCCCAGTAATTGCAGCGAATATGGATTCAGTTGCCACTTTCGACATGGCTGCGGCCTTGGCGGAACACAATGTTATGACAGCCGTTCATAAACATTACAGTGTTGATGATTGGAAAACGTTTATCGACGGTGCTGACTCGAAGACACTGAATAACGTCATGGTATCGACAGGTACTTCAGAATCGGATTTTAAGAAAACTCAAGATATTATGGCGATGACAGATGAAATTATTTTCATTTGCGTAGATATAGCGAACGGTTACTCTGAGCATTTGGTTGAGTATGTAACTAAAGTTCGAGCCGCTTTTCCGGACAAAGTAATATCGGCTGGTAACGTAGTAACCGGAGACATGGTTGAGGAGCTTATCTTAGCCGGTGCGGATATTGTTAAGGTCGGAATTGGCCCTGGTTCTGTATGTACAACCCGAGTTAAAACAGGTGTTGGATATCCTCAGCTGTCGGCTATTATTGAGTGTGCTGATGCTGCTCACGGATTAGGTGGTCGTATTATCGGTGATGGTGGTTGTGCCTGTGCAGGGGATGTCTCTAAGGCGTTCGGTGGCGGTGCTGATTTTGTTATGCTTGGTGGAATGCTAGCAGGACATGAAGAGTCCGGTGGTGAGACGGTAGAAAAAGAAGGTAAGACCTTCATGAAATTCTACGGCATGAGTTCCGAGAGCGCGATGGCGAAGCATTCTGGTGGTGTCGCGAAGTATCGCGCAGCAGAAGGTAAAACCGTACTTATTCCGTTTCGTGGAAGCGTTCATGAAACCATTTCAGACATCCTCGGCGGCGTACGTTCAACGTGCACCTATGTAGGCGCAGCAAGGCTTAAAGAGCTAACTAAACGTACAACATTTATCCGCGTGCAAGAGCAAGAGAACAACGTTTACGGTAAAGAATAAAACTCACGGTAATCGTAAAATTTTGCACAAAACAGGGTCGCTTTTAGCGGCTCTTTTTTTGTCTAAAAAAGGGCAAGTGGCGACAAAGTGGCGACACAACTTTAAAAATTTGCTTTCAGTTATTAAGTGGCGAGTGGATTTTTGGTAATAGCATCGGCTAGGTGGTCGGGAGCGAAGTGGGCGTAACGCATTGTCATACTAATATCGGCGTGACCAAGAATGTCTCTTAACACAAGAATGTTACCGCCGTTCATCATAAAATAGCTAGCGAACGGATACTGTCAAATTAACCGATGCTAAAGCAGTATTTCCGTATGAGCATATATAAAAGACATCGATTCTCTCCTGAAATTATCCGACACACCGTCTGGTTGTACTAGCGTTTTAGCTTGAGTTTTAGGGATGGTTAAGACCTACTAGCAGAGCGAGGCATTAGCGAAAGTTACGAAACTATCCGGTATTGGTGCAACAAATTCGGACGTATTTATAGCAAGCGTCTCAAGAAAAACGCCGGTCGATTTGGTGATACGTGGTTCATGGACGAGGTGTATATCAACATTCGTGGTGAGCGTCACTACCTTTGGCGAGCGGTAGATCAGGATGGTGATGTTATCGCTATTCTTGTACAGCAAAGAAGAGATAGAAAAGCGGCAGTGCGTTTCTTTAAACGTTTATTAACTATAAATCAAGGGGTTAGCCTTTGGAAAATAGTAACAGATAAACTTTGCAGTTATAATGTTGCTCACAGTGAGCTTGTTCCAGAATCCATTCACGACAATAGCAAGTATCATAATAATCGGTGTGAAAGTTCTGAGGAACCAACAAGGGTGAGAGAGCGGAAAATGAGAAAATTCAAAAGCAGGGCACATGCGCAGCGTTATCTTAGTAACTTCTCTTCAATGTATAATATCTTCAATTTACAAAGACACTTGTGTAGTGCCGAATTTTACAAAAGTCGAAGATCGGATGCTTTTTCTACATGGTCTGGAGTCTCCGCTAGTTAATAAGTATTCAGCCGAGAAAGTGAGGCATAATTTAGTTAATTTGACAGTACCTTCTTGATGTTAGATCAATCTATGATTTAGTTTTCAAAGGGAGCACCAGGTAATAACGCTCTAGTTTTCCAACTACCAGGAGCTTCACCCATCTTACGGCCGAGCTCGACCAGATCTAACATTTTCTCTTTATCGAACATGTTTTCTGTCTCTGGAATTTGAAAGGACTGTGGAATTGCTACGTAGCGCATTTCAACGTCAAACAACTTGTTTTGATTAATCATTTGAGAGAATGTTTCTATATCTAGTATAGTTTGTAAGGTTGAATTTCTCATAATAGCAAATAAGCTTCTGGAAGCTATATCTGACCAAATTCTTTGGGTTACTTCAGGCTCAAGCATCAACTTATTGTTGATAATGACCCAAATTCTTAGCGTGATGGGTTTGTGCTCTTCAACAAACTCCAACCCTCTAGCGTCAGAGTTATACAGCCACTGCCTGTCACTTACACCGCTTACTACCTGCATCGATACTCCACCATCAACATATAAAAAATCATTAATTTCAACGGGAGGAAATGCACCAGGAAGCGCAGAAGATGCGGTTAATTTATCTACGATGCTTTCTTTGGCTGTGTCAAACGAGTTATTGTTCGCTATATCTGTTAAGTCCCAAACTCGCATCAAGCCATAATCAATATTTGTTGCTCCAACTAAAAGAACTCTATTATCCTGATCTCCAGTAGCTAGACCGGATACAAGTGTAGGCGTTATGCTGTTTGCTATGCGGCGATGTAACACGGATGCATCATAAAATGCTTCAGTACCTCCAAGAACACTAAACACTGAATTGGGCACTATAAAATCTTTTTCTGGGTTACTATACAGGCTAACAATCTCAGAGTAGGATTCTTCAGTTCCAACAAATGCAAAAGGCGCAATCAGAGCTCCTGTACTTACACCACTAACGCTATCAAAAATAGGTCGCTCCATACCGTCGCTGTTTACGTTTCCCCAACCTTGCAGAAAACCAGCACCGAACGCACCGAACTCCCCTCCGCCTGAAAGAACTAAAATGTCGTATGTTTGTTTGTCGTTTGATACATATTCGTCATAGATACGAGCTGTACTTTTGCTAGCTGCTTTCGTTAGATCATTCTCGTAGCTATTTATGTAGTTGCCAAACTCGCTATTTAGCTTTTCATTTGAAATTAGCCGTTCGGGCGTCGAACAACCTGAAACAATCCAACAAAAGGTAAAAATAGATAACGAGCGAACAAGCAAAGAATGCATTTCAATTCCCATATTCATGCGTAGCTGTGCGATTAAATATATCACTTTTAGATATTAATCGGTAGTGGACTATTAAAAGTCGTCACTGGCTTATATAGTTGGCTTATGGCTGCATAATTTGTTCGGCTCTCACCATTGCCCTTCTTTAATGCCAGTCAGTTGAACTAACTGGCATTAAAGAAGGGCAATGGATTTAGCGTTAAACGTTGGACTTAATAAACGCTATTATTTTATTTTGAGCTTCAAGTGAGTCAGGGCAATGACCTACTTCATCAGAAATAAACATCTCCCCCTCCGTAGAAAGCTCGGCTGTTCTTTTCATATCTTCGATTGGCGCCACTGGATCTTTCTTGGTATTTATCACAAGGATAGGGGTGTCTATTCGCAGTTGGCCATTAAACATCCCCTTATTTGCAATAGAGAATTTTGTTGCCATATTCTTGAAATACCTCATATCGCCAGCATCACCACCGATACGAGCAATAAAGGAATGAGCTGACATATCTGGTATGAATTTGAGAGTTGCTTGTTTACCTATAGGACCATCGACTAACGCACAACGTGCTACAACTGCTCTAAGGTCTGTTTGTTGAACTGCGAAAGGAATTAACGCAACGCCAGAGCCTGAAGAGCCTAGAACACCAATCCGGTTCCTGTCTATTTGTGGGTGGTTTTGTAAAAACGCAAATGCTGCATCGTGTGAAGCTGTCTCTTCACCAAGTTTTAAGTGGTTCCTATAATCCAGGCCCGCGCCTGGCATATCTATGGTTAAAACTGCATACCCACTTTCAAGTAAGCTTTTAAAATCCGTTTTATGTTCTATTAATGTCTTGTCTACACCTCCTGTCCAGATAATTGCAGGAAGGTTCGTCTTTGTATTTGTTGGTAGGTGCAACAATCCGGGTATACTTCTGTTATCAAAGCGCTTTAGATCAACTTTTTCTACACTTTCGCCGTTTAACTTAGCTGCTTTCAAGTACAAATCGACAGCTTTGTCCAAGGCCGCTATTTCATTTGGCTGATGCAGGTTTGGATATGAGGCAACAAGGTAGACAGTAGATGCGCGTCCATATGCGGTTGGTGTGTTAAGTGTATTTGCCTGATCTTCAAGGTTTTGTGCCGTTTTGGTAAACTCGTACGTCCAATGACCTCTGGTGTTTGGGTTATTCAAGTCGATAAGCAACCCCTCTTTGTTTGCTTTCAATCTTGCCATGGTTGTGGATATGTCTTTTTCGGTCATTCCCATAGCAATCCAGTCGTCTAATCTCAGAGAACGGTAGTAGTTCTCCTGCATAGATGCAAGTTCTGCCTTGAATGCGCTATGTGCTGTCATATTCTCTGTATTAGCCAATACATTTGATGTGAGTAGAGTAGCAACAATACTTGTAAGTAGTCGTTTTTTCATCGTTATGAGTCCCTATAATAAAGCACAGCCAATTGGCTGTGCTATCAATAAATTAGAATTTGTAAGACATGCCAACACCGAGCATTAGTTCTTTTTCGTTGTAGAAATTGATGTTAGAAGACGTAACTTCGTACCCAGCAATACCGTTAAGTGCCCAGTTTTCCCATCCCATGAACTTGTCATACTCATAGGCTGCGAATACGTCGTAAGTATTGTTATTTTGTGTCTTACCAAAAACTACGTTCTCACTGTCATAATTTGTTTTTGAGTAGCTTGCAGATAAAGCAAAAAGGTGGCGTTTGGTAAACTTCTTGTACGATAGCTCTGTTCCATACACGTTATTAGACATAGCCTCACCATCTGCTGAGAAAGACTTGTAAGTAAATGATGGCTCGATAATAGAAGTCTGGTTTAGGGAGTGGGTGTAAGAAAATTTTGCGTATAAGCCATTACCATCTCTATCCAACTGATTGATAGCTGAACCACTGTTAAGGCTGGCGCCAGAATTCTCGCCATTAACTTCTGATGTGTAATAACCAAGGTCAACGGAGAACGCCGAGTCCAAAATATTTTCATACTTTAAACGTACTGCGCTGCTTGATATATCCGCTACTTCTCTTTTTCCTGTTACAAAGGGGTCTTTCCAGGTTTCGCCAGCTACGCTAGGTAGGTAAGACGCCGCAATGGAGGAGTTTGTTCCTAGCCCAAATTTGTAGCCAGCTTCTAATACGAAATCACCAACGGCGATATCCTCTCTTGATGTACCAAGGAATACCTGATGATGGCTGCTGCGACCAAATGTGTAACGTACCTGGCCAAGTGGCGCTAGGATTGCTTCAGTCTGTGATTCCGCTTCAGTATTAAGTAGACCAACTTTGCTTTCAGTTTCTGTGTTGAAGTTGGATTCTGTAGAGGAGAAACCGGCCATTGCCATTAGCTCTCCACTAAACCCAGGTTTTGCTAGTTCTCCAGCGCCCACACCTGTCGAAATTGTCGCTGCTAGAACAGCTAAATTAAATTTTTTCATCTTGTTACCTTTTTGAGTTTTTGCAACCCAAATAAAGTGCGTTGTACTTTATTTGGGTGGTATATTGATATATTCGATAATGAGTTATCTCATCTCGGCTATATAAGTGTTCTGTTATCCACCAACGGGTTATATGTTTATCAGTGGCTTTGGTTACTACTGCTAGCTGGTGTACTTGTCTTTGATGATGCCGAACATAATGCTGAGCTCTAAATTATTTGTGTTGTCTAGTCGACGAAACTCTTTTTTCTGTGCTTTTTTCATTTGGCCTTTCCACCAGTCACCTTTTTGGGCGACTTTGTACTTACCGATAACAGAGCAGTTAGCCTCAGCTTTCTCACCTTTATTAATTTTGCCCGCTAAATGACAAGCAGTGATTTGTGCGAACAGTTTACCTGCTTTATCTGGTTCACCTGTTTGGGAGGTAAAAGGAATAGAAAGTGCCGTAATAAGTTGTAGTTTTTTTATTTAGTCCTCGAAACAGTGTTGTTATTGTTGGTGCAATTAGTCCGCATATCTTTCTTCAAATATCGCAGGACGAACACCATTTCGCCCATCGATATAGCGGTTACTGATATAAGTTTTAAGGTAGAGTTCAGCCATCGCTAAAGGTTGTTGAGGGTCTACCTTTCCTACTTCAATAAATAGATACCCTCTGTTTATCGTGACGGCCTCAATTTCCTGATTCTCTTTAAGCGGTAATCCGACTTTTCTAGAGTGATCATCCATTTCCTGGCAAATAAGCAGCAGTTGGAGTCCGAGTGTCCTTACTGCGTTCTCTACGTCGGTTATCCCTTCTCTTTGAAGGTATCGAGCAACTGCATGATCTGTTATAACAATACCTGTTTGACTGCAAGCAAGGCTAAAGCCTTTAAGACTGACAAGCGCTATTTTGATACGATTGTTTTCAACTATCACATTGTGGGCGCATAGTAAGCCGCCACGTACACCTGGATTTGTTATTTTGTTACCCAGAACACGTTGATAGTATTCAATATATTCAATATATTCAAATATGCGCTTATAAGATTTTTTACTGGTTAACTTAAAGTCAGAGCGTTTATTCTTCAGAGGTTTTGGTTTGCGCAATAAACAATTGGTGTATTTTCGTTTGAATCCACGAACGAGAGCTAAAGTGTGGCTTTCATCTATAATTTGCATTGGTAAGTTCTTATGCATAGAAACCAGAAGGTTTGCCAAATCATGATCTTCCCCAGACTTTGAGTATCGTTAGTTAAGCTTCAGATCTTTATAACTACACCCGAACACTCGAATAACCGCCTTTTTGCTAAACCCTTGCTCAACTAAAGCTCTTGCGTGACTGAGTTGTTCTGATGTAAGTACTACTCGAGCCATTTCATACTGGCGTAATTTAAACTCATTTGGTTTTAGCACATCAATTTCTATAAAAACTAGTTGATTCATTTAGTGATTATTATTAACACTACCATAAAGTGCATTGCACTTTATTTGGGCGAATGATAATAGCTTTAAATGATACTTTTCAAGTGTTTTTTGGTTATAAATCTGAAATTTACCTATAACTTATTGTTATAAATGCAATAAATATTTCCTAAGGTCATGCTTGTTTATTGTGGTTGTACTTAGGCTTAAGCACTGTTAAGGTACGATGAACTTTAAATGTTGTTTGTACCACTTGAAAGCAATCCAATTCAAAAGCAGCCAAATAAAGAACACTGAACGTTATGTGGTTTTTTAAAACCGCTTGTTACTTGGTTCGCAGGCTCACCGGGGCAGCATGCAATCAATATCTGTGTATCTAAACAACATAATAGAACTTAGGGGAAAGATACTTATGGCGAGTTCTAAAGGCTTTACGAAGATTGGTGCGAATTGTCTTACTTCGTTCATGGTTATCCTGTACATAATCTTCTAGGGCAATGGTCGAAGTTTCTATCTGGTGTAGGCGATATGCGCTTAAGAGAAGAAGACATAATCGCGAGAACTGGATAGGATAGCACTATGTTTTCATTAAATGAGAACTTTGATAACTCCGGTAATTTGATAAAAAATGAATGCTATATAGAGTACAAACAACTGCAAAATGCTTGAGAGCTCTACCAGCTAAGCCTGGTAGAGTGTGAATAGTGAAAAATAAATCAACATAACCCATTGGCCATGCAGAAACTTAAAACTGCTGTAGGATATATGAATACAAAGGTAGGCCGGTACGGACAAGGATTAAAAGTTACTCTGGATAGCCAAAGTGGAATACCTAAACTGCTAGTCAAGAATGAAGGTGGTCAAGTAGTGAAGCGTATAAATGGCGCGATGGTGGCCAATAAAATGAGCAAGGGGTTTATGTTGTTGTGTAACTTAACTTCGGAAGTGGCTCCTAGAGAACGCTTGTCGTTAATATTTGTATAATGCACGTAAATATTTACTTTGCTCCATGGTGGAATTTGGTTATAGTGGCGGATTAATAAAGTGCGCCGCACTTTAACTAATCCTGAATTTGTAGACTATTTGTGCGTTTAAATAAGAGAAAAATCAGATATGCGTTTACAAACAAGTGCTTGGTTATAACATATGAGCCCCTGGTTCCGGAAAAATAGGTTGTAGATTATGGCAAAAGCTACTGCTGAAGAGGCAGCGCTTACTAAACAAAAAATTATTGATGCAGCAGTATCAATAACTTTAGAGCAAGGGTTTGAAGAGGCTACTCTTGGTAATTTGGCTAAATATATAGGGATGTCTCGTTCTGGAATTACTTGCCATTTTAGATATAAAACAGATATTTCAGAGGCAATTGAACCTGAATTAAGCGCTATTTTGTATGCGAGTATCGACTTCAGTTCATGCCAGTCTTTTGAAGACTCTTGGATGAGTGCAACTGAATCTAATCCTAAATTTAGAGCTTGTATAGCCTCTATGGGGCCTGTTATTCCTTCTTCCGTTGGTTTTGAACGTTTGGTTAAAAAAATCGAAAACGGAGAACATCAACAAAAGAGGAATACGGTCTACAAGTGCCTTGGCTACTCGTTGGTAGAGATAGACCGTATTTGGCGAGCCTAACCTTATAGAGCTCACTAACCCAACTGTTGTTAAAGCGCTGGGATAATTCGGATGAATAGAAACCAAATATTCTAGCTCCGCCAAGTTAACTAATACCCCCTTACTACCCGGTTTCAGTAAGGTTTTTTCTGGGTTTAACGTTTCCGCAAACACTTATATTGGTAGACCTATTCTATAAACACTCGTTAATTACGAGTAGTGTGGTCCTGTGTACCTATAGTAACTACAGAGTATTAAAGTAGGTATTAGCCCCCGGGCTTTTGCAGTAATCTTTATGAAGGGACTATAATAATAGGGATAAGAGCCTTCTTAGGCATCAGACTGTTATAAGGTAACAAATATGTTGTTAAGAATTTTTGCATTGGCTTTTATGTTTAGCTCAACCCTAATATACGCCTCTGATAAGGACAAGCAAGAACAGGTGGAGACACTTCGAAATATAGAGTTTTGTAGAATAGTCGCTAGTCAATTTGAGCCTAATGAGCTATCCAAGTGGGAATCTTTGAAACAAAGTTACTTTGATGCAAGACGAGGCGCTCCTGCCAAATCCACTCAGTGGACGGATCCTAAGAAAATAATGTGGGGTATCAAGTCTGCTGAAAATGATGCGACCAGGAGGTTAAGTTCATTGCCTGCTGAAGAGCTTTATGTGCATTTTACATGTTACGAAAAGTTGGAGAAATTACAAAAATCTAAACCCTGGCAATAGTATTTCAATTGACAGGTCTATTAAGCGTAACTATTAATTCGTTATTCTAAAAATTACTAAGCAAATTGCCAATTTTGGGGTGTTAAATGGGACGATCTAGTGCTGCAAAGGCAGAGCTTACAAAGCAAAAAATTATAGAATCTGCTTTTGCTCTCACGTTGAATGAAGGTTTTGAAGCATTAACTTTTACGAAACTGTCCAACCATTGTGGTGTATCCCGTTCAGGTATAAATAGGCACTTTCCTAAGAAAAATGACATCGTAAAAGTGCTGGAGCCAAAGCTGGAAAAGCTATTAAAAGCGCAGATGGACTTTTCATCTCCTTCAGCGTTTTATAAATCCTGGGTAGATGGTTTAGCTAGCAACTCTGAGTTTCGTAGCGCGTTATTGGCAGCAGGACCGATTATTCCTACGGATAAAGGGATCCGGAATTTAAAACGGCTTATCAAAGGCAGTGAAGCAGAAGTGATTAAAACTATATATATGTGTATAGGGTATGCAGTCGTCAATCTTAATTGAGTGATATTCATGGTGAAAATCAGTAGAAGCCAGGTATAATCTACGTGTATAATTTGTTAAATTAATGTAGCATTTGCATTGGTTGTATTTACGGTTATTTCAGTGCTAAGAGCAGCCTATCTTCGTTTAAATCTATAGAATGTCACTCAACAACACGACCTTGCGGAAATGGATTTTAGCGCATATTTAGAGGATTTCATCCTCTAAATGGATAAGGACAAAGGCGTAGTTGATGAAATGTCAGAGTATTAATCAAATTATTTAAGTTTTGTTTTCCATTATGGAGAAAAAGTATGTTCCACAAAAGTAAGATGAGTCTACTTCTTTTAATTGTATCTGCTACAGGGCTAACAGCTTGCAACGCAGAAAACGAAACGGTCATACAGAAGGATCTGGTTCGCCCCGTCAAAATTATTTCTGCTGGCATCGAATCCCGACAGGATATTACTAAGTTTCCGGCAGTGGTTGATGACAATCGCCTAGTTGAGCTGAGTTTCTCATCAGGGGAAGGCTAGTCGAGTTTCCTGTTAAAGGTGCCCAACAAGTTAAAACAGGCGACATAATTGCCCGTCTAGATCAACAAGATCTGAACAACAACCTGAGTAAGGCTAGAGTTCAGTACGACAACGCGGAACAAGAATACAAGCGGGCCGTAAAGTTATCAAAAAGCAAAGCAATATCTCAAAGCACCCTTCTACAGAGAAAGACCGAAAGAGACGTTAGCCTGTCGCAGCTGAAAAGTGCGAAAAAAGCCGTGAATGACGCGATTTTACGAGCGCCATTTGATGGTGTAGTTGCTCAGACTCTTGTTGAAAATGGGCAGTCACTTTCCGGTGGTCAAGGTGTCATTGTTCTTATTGGCGGCGACATATTAGAAGCTTCCATCGACATATCTGCATCGTATTTAGCTAGCCTGTATAAAAGTGACAATGAAAACATAAAAATAGAGTCTTATATCACCCTAGACGTCGCTCCTGAGCTACCGTTGGAAATTAGATATAAAGAAGCTCTGCTTCTTGCTGATGCTACCACGCAAACTTACAACGTTACTTTTGAATTTACTGCACCTGAAGGGGTACTTGTGTTACCTGGTATGAGCGCGACGATTGAAATACGCACCACCAATGATTCAACTATAAATTCTATAGGCGTACCTTTAAGTGCGATTACGAGTGATGGCGATAAGAACTATGTATGGGTAGTAAACAAACAAGATATGACAGTAGCTAAGCGCGAGGTAACGATTGCTAAAGGCGTTGGTGACATACAGGTTATTACAAAAGGACTTGAGCTGAAAGAGTGGGTTGTGAGTGCTGGTGCTTCGTACTTATATGAAGGAATGAAAGTAAGGAAATGGAAATGAACTTATTGAATTACTTTATAAAAGTGAATTGTGAAGAGGCAGGTACACATGAATATTGCTGAGTTTACAATAAAGAATACGGTGCTAAGTGTTATTGTTATCTTGCTAACGATAGTGGGTGGGTGGCATGCGTATCAGGGAATGGCGCGCTTTGAAGATCCTGAGTTTACTATCAGACAAGCAGTTATTGTTACCGGATATCCGGGAGCAAGCTCACACGAAGTCGCTCTTGAGGTAACTGAGCCTTTGGAGAAAGCGATTCAACAGCTTCCTGAAGTCAAAACTATTGAGTCGGTATCTACCTACGGGAAGTCAGAAATCAACGTAGAAGTAAGATATGAATTCTCAAAGACACGAGGTGATTTGCAACTTGTTTGGAATAAACTTAGAAACAAGATTAATGACACAGTAAGTTCGTTACCACCTGGCACCGGAACGCCTTATGTTGCGGATGATTTCGGTGATGTTTTTGGTTTGCTCTATTTTGTTACCGGGCAGGGTTTCACTAATGTTGAACTAAAAAAATATGCGAAATCATTGCAAAGTTCTCTACTTCAGGTCGATGGAGTAGCTCGTATATCTATTGCTGGGGAGAAAAGTGAAGCGATTTATGTAGAGATATCTCAACACGATGCAAAACGTCTTGGTTTGTCTATTTCTAATATCGTTAATATGCTGTCACAGCAAAATGCGGTCGTTTCATCAGGGAGCGTCAAGGTTGGAAACAAGCGCCTTGTTATTGACCCCACCAATGCTATTGATTCTGTAGACTCGATCAAAAACCTCTTAATCTCCGCCGATTCAGATGGAAGATTAGTTTATCTAAAAGACATTGCGAAGGTGTGGCGAGGCTATAAAGAACCGGACGAAAAGCTCTATTTGTACAATGGTGAACCTGCTATCGCTATTGGTGTGTCGGGGCAGCTCGGAAGCAATATTGTAAAAATAGGCCAGGATATTGATGCAAAAATAACAGAAACTGAAGATTTGCGACCTCTAGGAATTGAGTTGCATGAGTTTTACCATCAGGGGAAAATCGTCGATTCTTCGGTAGAAAACTTTGTTGTCAATGTGATTGCTGCCCTTGTCATTGTTATCGTGACATTGTTGATTTTTATGGGGTTAAAATCAGCGTTAGTGATTGGTTCCATTTTGCTATTAACCATTTTCGCGACACTAGCAACAATGAATATGGTTGATATTCCAATGCATCGTATTTCATTGGGGGCGCTGATTATTGCGTTAGGTATGATGGTAGATAATGCCATTGTTGTAACAGAAGGCATCCTCGTTGGTGTTAAAAATGGAATCCGCAAGCTGGATATAGCAAAACAAATTGTCCAGCGTTCAGTTTGGCCTCTTTTAGGAGGTACTCTGGTTGGTATCATTGCGTTCGCCCCGATTGGATTTGCACCCGGTTCAACGGCAGAATATACAGGACATCTGTTCTGGGTAATCCTGATTTCATTGTTGTACAGCTGGCTATTTGCAATAACGCTAACGCCATTATTTTGTTTTTGGCTATTTAAAGAAGCGACTCAAGACTTGGTATCTGAAGAAAAGGAAAGCAGCTTTACCAGACTCTATAAAAACTTCCTCTACACGATGTTGAAACAGCGATATGTTGTGATGATCGGTGTTGTTGCTATGTTTTTTGCTTCGGTATGGGGGTTCCAGTTCGTCAAGCCGGGGTTCTTCCCAGCATCGACAACCCCAATGTTTGTTGTTGACTATTGGTTACCTCAAGGCACAGATATAACCACGACAAAACGTGACGCTGAAGAGTTGGGACGATTTGTACGGTCACTTGACGGTGTTGACGATGTTCAGACCTCAATTGGAGGTGGTGTACCAAGATTCATGCTAGTTTATGCGCCTGAGTCTCAGAACTCAGCGTACGCTCAGCTCCTGATACGCACAAGCGACGATAAAGTTATTGATGGTCTTTTAACTCAGATTCAAGGTTATATTGATGAGTCTTTCTCTGATGCTCAAGGAAAAGTGTGGAAGTTTGTGTTGGGACCTGGCGGTGGTTCCAGGATAGAAGCCAAATTCAGCGGGTCTGATACCAAGGTTTTGCGTGACTTGGCAACTCAGGCGAAAGCAATTATGGCTGAAGATGGTCGAGCTTTATCCATTAAAGATGACTGGCGCCAACCAATCAGCGTTATCGAACCGATATATGTTGAGAAAGCAGCTCAAAGAGCAGGGATTTCTCGTGAGGATTTAGCATCCGCACTAGAAACGAACTATTCCGGTAAGAACATTGGCGCCTATCGGGAGCGTGATGAACTGATCCCAATCATTGCCATAGCTCCTATAAATGAACGTTCAGGTGTCGAGGACATTAACAGCGTTCAGGTGATCAGCTCTATTACTGGGCAAGCTGTACCTATCGGGCAAGTAACGGATGGTTTTAGAACAGTTTGGCGCGATGGTGCAGTTAGACGTGTTGATCGCCAGTGGGAAATCAGAGCTCAGTCAGATCCGGTGCCTGGAGAACTAACTACTGATTTATTCAGCCGAGTGAGACCAAAAATAGAGGCTATACCATTACCTGAAGGTTATGAGCTAGAATGGGGGGTGAGTATGGTGACTCGGCTGAATCTAACAGTAACTTAGCTTCTACGATTCCACTAGGTTTTGCAGCCATGGTTATCACTGTGTTTGTGCTGTTTGGTACAGTAAGACAGCCGGTAGTTATATGGTTAGTAGTACCCCTTGCTCTGATTGGTGTTTCTGTTGGTCTGCTAGCGACCGGGACACCAATGGAGTTTATGGCCATTCTCGGTTTGTTGTCTCTTTCGGGTTTACTTATCAAGAACGCAATTGTGCTAGTTGATCAAACCGACTTAGAAATAAGTGAAGGCAAAGCAAGGCATGATGCGGTGATTGATGCTGCGGCAAGTAGACTACGACCAGTAATGATGGGAGCTCTGACGACGGTTTTAGGTGTTATTCCTTTGTTTTTTGATGCCTTCTTTAAATCAATGTCAGTAGTGCTCGTCTTTGGTCTGGCTTTTGCGACGCTATTAACACTGGTAGTCATACCTGTGCTTTATGCCATTTTCTTCAATATAAAACTAAAAGAAAGCACAAAGTAATTATTGTAAATAAATGATAATTAGCCGCATAAGAGTGAGTTGATTCTTGTGCGGCTAATTAATTGCAGCGAGTATGGTTCGGTATTGGTGATGCGTAAGATGGAACAAATACTTAATGTCATTTCTTGGGGGCTGGTGTTAATTTTAGGGTCAGGTTGCTCCTATATTGGTTTAACTCAAAATGTGGCGCTATTAAACCATTCGTCAAGTATTTCTGGTGTTGTTGGATCAGAAGAAAGCGATACACCCATTGTCGTTACTCTGAATAAGGTTACTGGCGAAAATGTAAAACTAGAGGAATTCGTTACCACTTTTCCAAATGACTTATTCAGATTCACAGTTGAAGAAGGGAGCTATTACCTATTTGCATTTGAAGATCCGAATAAGAACTTCACTTTAGATGAGAATGAAAGGATCGCATTCTACGGCTCACCCAGTTTATTGAGGCTGGAGCCACATGAGAACGTAGGTAACTTAAACCTTCAACTTCTATCTACTGACAGTGCAAAAAGAGTCTTACCACGCATATATAGTCCCGAAAGCCCATATAAACCAGTAAGTCACCAAAGTAACTCTTTAGGCAAAGTAGTTATACCATCGTACTTCCAACCAACAGTTGGTCGTTTA